>JAGGXO010000040.1 GCA_021163015.1 Candidatus Bipolaricaulota bacterium | reverse complement strand
TAAACGCTACGCCAAGCAGACCACCAAATTGAAATGCGGCGATTGTCGCTCCGGCAATAACGGTGACCGGGAGGAAGGTGCTCATCATGCCGAGAGCCAAGCCCTCCGTAACAGCGATCGCTGGGCCGTCCTGATTTGCCTTGGCAAGTTCGCGTGTCGGCTTGTAGTCGGTCGAGGTGTAGTACTCGGAGAAGAATCCGATTGCTATACCGGCAATCAGACC
This sequence comes from Candidatus Bipolaricaulota bacterium, assembly GCA_021163015.1. Lineage (GTDB taxonomy): Bacteria > Bipolaricaulota > Bipolaricaulia > UBA7950 > UBA9294 > M55B144. Next base: position 2,834 of record JAGGXO010000040.1, on the reverse strand, counting down.
GAGGATGACCTCGTAGAAGATATTCAGCCCCAGCGGGGACAAGTAGCAGAACAGGAACGTCGTAGCAGCCGTGAATAGCGCGGCTATGCGCGTTCCATTCATCAGTATCTGCTGCATCCCCTCTTGCCGCTTGCTGAACCTAACGTACAGGATGGCAAGGAAACTGGAGAATAGCCCACCCGCCACGATCATCAGCGGCGAGAGTAACACCCAACTGAAATTCCCGGAGTTGAGCCCTGCCGAGAGGCCAAGCTTAGCAATGATTCCCTGGACGCTTGCATTACCGCGACCAACGTACAAGTAGAGAACCATGACGATTACCGAGATGATCGCCCCGATGAACGATTCAAGAAGGTCTGCCCCCAATCCGCCGACGTCTCCAACGTTATCTCCCACATTGTCCGCGATCGTTGCCGGGTTGCGGGGGTCGTCTTCAGGAATGTGCATCTCAACCTTGCCGACCATGTCCGCGGCCATGTCTGCCGCCTTGGTGTAGATTCCACCGCCAACACGATCGAACAACGCGACGAGCGATGCTCCCATCGAGTAAGCACTTACAATGAGTGCTCCCCGAATTAGATTGATGCCCATTGATTTCACACCAAACAAATAGCGCGTCTCGATGTGTAAATTGGCCGGATCGAACCACTTGTGGAACAACACGATAACGAGCACCAGCCCGATCAGAGCCAATCCGGCTACGGAAAGCCCCATGACGCTCCCGCCAGAGAAGGCTACGTTGAGAGCCTCTTTGAACGACTTGCGTGCAGCATTCGCTGTGCGGGCATTGGCGTGCGTCGCTGCATTCATCCCGATGAATCCGGCCGACATGGACAAAATGGATCCGATCCAGAACGCCACGGCGATCTCCCAGAAGAACAAGATCCACAGGATTGCCCCGATGGCGACCATAGTTATCCCCATCACGCGCGCCTCTTCCAGCATGAACGTGAACGCCCCTGAACGGATGTATCCTTGCAACTCCTTCATCCGATCGGTCCCTTGTGCCTTGCGCACTACCGAACGGTTGAAGGAGAATGCACTCAACAGCGCCAGCACCGAAATCAAAGCTGGTACTACGATTAGAGCAGTCATCTTGCTGCACACACCCCTTTTACATAGGTTTGACTCTGCCAGCGCTCCTGCCGGAGGCCAGCCTCCGCAAATCATCAATCTTGCTAGCTCTTGCCCTCACCTGCGTAAGGCGAAATCGCGTTATTCTACCATGCCTGTAAATCGCCTTCAAGGCACCATTGCTTGTGACAATACTCATCAAGCAGCCTCTGTGCACGCCTTTCCGGCATTTCTAGCCGGCCCGCAAAATGGCGAGGCGGAACGCTCGTTGGCTACCGGTCTTCCAGTGAGTTCTTGGGGCTCACCTCCAGGGACATCTGTCTTGCCAGCGGACGACAAAACGGCGTCCATGCTGCAACCCGGGTCTCTACCCTTGTCCTGATTGGCGGCTAGCCTTGTCTTGCCAACCAAGAGAGCAAGAACCGAGTGGTGGAGAATAGAAGAAGGAGGAATATCATGAAGAAAGCGCTCGTGATGACGATACTAGGGATTGCACTCAGTGTGCTCTTCCTATCAGTCGGCTACGCGCAGGAAGCAGCACCTCAGGATGATCAGCTGCAGAAGGAATTGGCGCAGCTAGGGGACGCCTTTGCCGGCGTAAACGATGCCTTTGGTGGCCTGCAGGCGTTCATGAATGAGATCGTCGGTGAGGTAAAAGGGAACATGGCCGGGGTCGCAGATCTGGACGAGCGTCTCGTAGATCTGAAAGACGTAGTGCAGGCGGTCTCCGTGGAACTCAAGTCTGCGGAAGGGAAGCTGATCGGGCTGCGAGACGACGTTGACGGGCTCTCTTCGACCCAACAGGAGCTGTTGGTGAGAGCGACCGCGCTCGAATCGGGTCTCTCCGAACTCTCGGCATCCTGTGATGACTTCCAGAAGGCGATCACTGCTTCCCTCGATGCCACAAATGCTGACCTGTCCGCATTGAGCGACAAGTACGATGCCCTAGCCACGAGCTTCGGTGACTTTAGCTCCCAATTTGCGGCGTTCAAAGACAGCGTCACGGCGGAGCTGGCTTCGATTCAGGGAGCGATCGGCACGCTGCAGTCTGATGTCTCTGGCTTGAGTGACAAGTATGATGGCCTCGCCGCGAGTTTTGCCGATCAAAACGACAAACTGATCGCCCTGCTGAATGCGCAGGCCAACCTGGAAGCCCGCGTGAAGAGCTTGGAAGATGAGGATGTTGGCACGTTCAAGAAGAAGGTCATAGAGCTGGAGCGGTCGATGAGCGCTCTGTCGATAAAGATCGACAACAACCGCGCTAAGCTGGAAGGATTTGACCAAGCAATTGCTGATCTGTCGAACGGAATCAGCGCGAATCAAGCAAGCATTCTTTCCAACACCAACCTGCTGGAGGACCACGATGCGCGCATCGTAGCGCTAGAAGGCGGAGCCGGACTGGCCGAACTGAAAAGCCAGGTTGATGGTGCATACTTCATTGCCATTGTAGGGCTCCTTGCCGGTGTCGGCGCGCTGATCTGGGGATTCATGGGTCAGTAGAGATGCGATGAGGGGGTTGAGCTAGAATAGGGAGAGGCCACAAGCCCCTCCCTTTTTTTGCACTGCCGTGTAACACAAGTTATATTTGTAAACTAGTGATGGGGGTTGATGGATAGTCTGGGAGAGCGGTTGAGGCACTTTCGTCTGGAAAGCGGGTGGAGCAAGCGGATGCTTGCGGAGAAGCTTGGGGTATCCATACCGTCGATTATTCGTTGGGAAGCGGAGATTGCCGTGCCGAATGACTATAACCGCTACAAGAT
>JAGGXO010000140.1 GCA_021163015.1 Candidatus Bipolaricaulota bacterium | reverse complement strand
TCCTTCTTCTTCGTCTTCTTGCCGGAGGCGGCGAACTTCGCCACCGATCCTGTTGGCGTCGCCTTTGACGACTGCCCACCTGTGTTGGAGTAGACCTCCGTGTCCATGACGAGAACGTTCACGTCCTTGTTCATCGCCATCACGTGATCCAGCCCACCGTAGCCGATGTCGTATGCCCATCCATCTCCGCCGAAGATCCAGATCGATTTCTTGGTAAGAAGGTCTTTCATCGACAGGATCCGCTTGAGTACGTCGTTGTTTCCAGCATCACTCTCCAGTAGTGAGACAAGCCTTTGACCAGCAGTGCGCGATCCCTCAGCGTTGTCCTTGCGGGCAAGCCAGTCACTCAATGCGGACTTAATTTCCGCCGATACATCACTGTCGATTGCGTCTGTCATCAGTCGCGTCAAGTGATCACGCCGGGCGGTGAGGGCTAGGTGCATTCCAAAGCCGTACTCTGCGTTGTCCTCAAAGAGTGAATTGCCCCACGCTGGGCCGTGGCCGTCCTTGTTCACGCAGTACGGAGCGGCTGGTGCCGATCCTCCATAGATCGAGGAGCAGCCGGTAGCATTGGCGATGAGCATCCGATCCCCAAAGAGTTGCGTGGCAAGCTTAACGTAGGGTGTCTCGCCACATCCCGGGCAGGCGCCAGAAAACTCAAACAGCGGCTGGCGGAATTGGCTCCCCTTCACGGTCTCTGGCCCGATGACATCATCGTGCACCGGAAGCTGCGACGAGAACTGGTGGTTCTTGACCTGTACCTCGGTCTGAGAGGCAAGGGGCTTCAGTGTGAGCGCCTTCTCTCCCTTCATCCCCGGGCAGACGGAGACACAGCTCCCGCATCCGGTGCAGTCGAGCGTGCTCACTTGGACACGGAACTGGAAGCCGTCAAGGCCCTTACCCCTTGCAGGAATCGTGGTGAAACCTGATGGTGCATCGTTGAGCTCATCATCGGTAGCGAGCACGGGTCGGATAGCGGCGTGCGGGCAGACAAATGAGCAGAAATTACACTGGATGCAGTTATCGGGATTCCACTCGGGAACGCTGATAGCGACCCCGCGTTTCTCGTACTGGCTGGTGGCAGAGGGGAACGTCCCGTCTGGACCCGTCCAGTCGTATTCTCCGTCGAGCTCCGCAGCGAACGCGCTCACCGGGAGTTCATCGCCCTCCTGCAGCTCCATCGGGCGCATTACCTTGATTACCCACTCCGGGATGTGCGTCTCTTTGCTTCCATCCGAGCCAGAGGCTGAGGCCCACGATGCCGGAACACTAACTTCAACGAGGTTGTCCAGTGCTGCATCGACTCCCGCGTTGTTCATTTGAACGACCTTCTCACCCTTCTTGCCGTAGGCCTTAACGATCGCTTCCTTGAGGTGTGCGATCGCTTCGTCGACTGGGAGCACGCCGGCGAGTTTGAAGAAGACGGTCTGCATGATCATGTTGATTCGCCCGCCGAGCCCGACCTCGCCCGCTAGTTTGACGGCGTCGATCGTGTAGAACTTGGGGTGCTTCTCGGCGATCGTGCGCTTCAGTGATGCGGGTAGGTTCTTCTCAAGAACGTCGCCGGTCCACGGGCAATTCAGGACGAAGGTTCCATTCTCTTTGATCCCCGCGAGCAGGTCGTACTTGTGGACGAAGGCGGGGTTATGGCAGGCGATGTAGTCGGCGCTCTTGACAAGATACGGCGATTGGATTCGCTCCTTCCCGAAGCGCAGGTGAGACATGGTGATCCCGCCCGACTTCTTGGCGTCGTAGGCGAAGTACCCTTGCGCGTAAAGATCAGTGTTGTTGCCCACGATCTTGATCGCGTTCTTGTTCGCCCCGACGGTTCCATCGGCGCCCAGTCCCCAGAACTTGCACTGGATCGTCCCCTCGGGTGCGACATCGATCTCCTTTTCCATCGGAAGAGACGTCCCTGTGACATCGTCGATGATTCCAACGGTGAAGTGGTTCTTGGGAGACTCACCCTTCAGATTGTCGAACACTGTCTTAACCATTGCTGGCGTGAAGTCCTTTGACCCCAGGCCATAGCGGCCACCAACAACTGTGCGACCATCCCCGCGTTCCTTCAGTGTTGTGGAGACATCTTTGTATAGTGGCTCACCATCGCTCCCTGACTCCTTGGTCCGATCGAGGACGCAGATCCGTTCCACGCTCTTGGGGAGGGCCTGCAGAAAGTGCTCGGCTGACCACGGGCGGTATAGGCGTACCTTCAACACGCCCACCTTTTCCCCCTGCGAAGTCAGGTAGTTCACAGTCTCCTCAGCGACGTCGCACGACGAGCCCATGAGTACGACAACTCGATCGGCATCCGGTACGCCGACGTAGTCGAACAGGTGGTAGGATCGTCCGGTGAGTTCGCTTACTTGCTTCATCATTTCGGCAACAATTCCTGGAGTGGCAAGATAGTACTTGTTTGCTGCCTCGCGCCCCTGGAAGTAGATATCTGGGTTCTGCGCCGATCCACGCAGATGCGGGTGCTCCGGGTTCATCGCCCGTCGGCGAAACGCCTCGATCTCCTCCCACGGGGCGAGCTTGGCCATCTCGTCGTAGTCCAATACGTCAACCTTCTGAATCTCGTGTGAGGTGCGGAAGCCATCGAAGAAGTGCAAGAACGGGACCTTCGAGCGCAGGGCTGAGAGGTGGGCGACTAGAGC
>JAGGXO010000134.1 GCA_021163015.1 Candidatus Bipolaricaulota bacterium | reverse complement strand
TCATCGGTCTTGCGTTGATCATGCGGCAGAACCCGGCGTTTGTTGATATCAGCAACATCATCGTGAGCGTGACTATCGGAGCGACGGTCATTCACGAACTGATTGGCCCAATCACCTCAAAGCTTGCGTTACAGAAGGCGGGAGAGTTGCCAGATCTGACTCGTCACTCCGGCTCGCATTAAGATCTGCCCGAAGCGAGTATCCCTCCCCAGTCTCTGCTATACTGGTAGAGATAAGGAGGGAACAATGACCAAACGATTCTACCTGATAGTATTGATTGCGGTGCTTCTGTGGCTCCCTGTGGTTGGTGCGGAGAAACCCAAAATGGTGCCCCCAAACGCCACTGCGTACTCTGCCAGTGAGCTAGCCACTCTGCAAGCTGCAGTCAGCAGCCTCCAGGACCTACTTAGCGACTACGATCTTGGTTCTAAGCGTTATTTCTCTTCCACAGAATGGATGAGCTTGGATTTCGCCTCGTACACAGCGGGAATCCTGTCTTCAAAAGGGTATCAGGTGCGACTTGTCACGCAGGACGGGTGGGCCGACGGAGAACACGTCTGGTTATTGGTTGGGGTTCCTATTTCTACTCGTGAGGCGTGGATTCCAGTTGAGGCATCCCCCGCGTTGGGAAAGTCTCAGCAGATGCTGGGATCAATACCAGAGTTTGTCGACGGTGCTGGGCAGATGTGGTTTCAGGACAAGTACATGACGTTCGCCAGAGAGGTTGTTCTCCCAGATAATGTCCCACCTGTGGCGTCAATTCGCGTTGTCCCCACACAGGGGAATGTTGGGCAAGAAGTGACGTTCATGGCCCTTGCCTCCTACGACCCTGATGGTGAAATAGTCCGCTACGACTGGGACTTGGGAGGAGTGAAGACCTCCACCAGATGCACGATCCGGTACGCCTTTGCACAGGAGAGCACATACGTGATTGTGTTATCTGTCACTGACTCGCGAGGAAAGACAGTAACGACCAGCATCAACTACCGTGTGAGAGAGGGCAGAGAGCCTGCTTCATCTCCCTCAGGTGGAGGATGCGGCTGCGGAGGCTAGGCAGATTTGTCAGTCAGTTTAAGTAATTTCAGAGAAAGGGGCCCCGCTATTATGAGCGGGGCCTCCTGTTGCTACTGATCTGCGTTGGTCTTGTCTATGTTCTCAAGCTCGCGTTGGATGTTATCCAAAGCAGCCTTCAGCTCATCGGCCTGGGCACGCAACGCGCTTGCTCGGGCTTGTGGATCGACGTTATAGACGGGTGGCGCGTATGCGGCACCGTATCCCCAGCCGATACCTCTTCCATAGCCACGGCCGAACCCGCCGCCCCAGCCACCACCTCGGCCAAATCCACCACCACGTCCACCCCAGCTATTCATGTAGCCTGGGACGGGACTTCCACTGCAGTAACCTAATCCACGACCGGTTCTTGGGCCTAGGCCCCTCGGTCCTGTACGATCTCCTAGTGGCATGATCCACCTCCATTACTATTTATAGCATATGCACAGTATATGCCCAGGAGGAGTTATTGTCAAGGATTGAGAGATCGAGGGATGTGAGCCTTTACGCCCTATTCAATGCGCACTTCACGGTGTTGGCCATGATCATCGTGGTCGTCATCGGCCCAACGCCGCCGGGAACAGGGGTGATCAGGCTAGCCTTTGTTGCGACAGCCTCGTAGTCTACATCACCGACTATTCCCTCTGCTGATACATTGATCCCGATATCGACTATCACTGCACCCTGCTTCACCATCCCTGATGTGAGGAAGCGCGATCTACCGACAGCAACGCACAATACGTCGGCGCGCCGAGTAATCTTGTCAATGGATCTTGTCTTGGAGTGGCAGATCGTTACTGTCGCTCCCTCGGTGAGGAGGAGAAGGCTGAGCGGTCTTCCCACTGACAGGCTACGTCCGATCACTACCGCCTCGCTTCCAGCGAGACTAACCCCAATCTCCAGGAGAATCTCCATCACCGCCATCGGTGTTGCCGGGAGGAGAACGTCCGCTCGATCGCTCAACTGGCGGTAGTTTTTGGCCCGTCCGCTCATGGCAAGCATGAGCCCCATGCTCATCGGGTTGATCCCATCGATATCTTTTTCGGGAACAACTGACCGTGAGACTGCCTCCCACGATATATGCCGCGGGAGAGGCAATTCGATGAATATGCCATCAACCCGCGGGTCAACGTTCAAGGAGGCGATCACGCTGAGCAATTCTTCTTCTCGCGTGTCTGTTGGAAGCTCAACACCTGCATATCTGATTCCCAGCTTCTCGGCCAATCTAGCCTTGGCACGGTAGTACACGCGTGCTGAGCCTTCTTCACCGACCAAGATCGGGGCGATCGTGGGGACGATCCCCTTTTCTTCAAGGCGAGCGACTTCCCTGTGCAGAACCTCCTGTCGCCTACGAGCGATGCCCCGTCCGTCTATGATAGTCAATGCGTTCCCCCCTACTTGCCGACCTCAACCTGCGTGGAGCTCGGTGCGTAGCGCAGAATCGCCTCGGGAAAGGCGAGTATTGAAGTGTACAACCACACCTGTCCGCTCCTTCGTTCGATTCCTATCCGCAGGCAGTCATACAGGTCGCGAAACAGGCCAAAGCTCGGATTCGCGATCGCCTGGGTGCCTACATTGAGCTTCCCGCCCAGGCTGATTCCCCATCCTGCGCCGTACATCATCTGTGCCTCCAGGCTGAGACTGGAAAGCTCCACCTCGTTCAGGTCGAACTCGCCAAGGAGCGAAAGCCTAGCTTCGTGAGGGGAGCTTGCCTCCAGTTCCAGTGTTGATATCTCGAATCTGCCTTCACTTACGTTGTATGGGATCGCCCACTGCAGATTAATCGGGTGCGCCTTCATGCTCCCCGACAGGTCGATATGGGTGAACGCGGCGCTCGGGATATCATAGCTGGCGGAAAGGGAGAACTTCATCCCCGCTGACCAGTCCACGCGCAATTGCAGTGGATCTAATGAGGAGCTTACTAGGTTGATCCCGCCGCTTACGTGAAGCGCCAGTTCCTCGCCTGCCGCCAGGTTGAGCGCTATGTGGTTCTTGGACACCAGATGGTCAAAAGCAAACGGGCTCTCTCCGTTGATCTCCTGATATGCGTAGGAGACCTCCATGCCAGGTCGAGAGAGAGAGAGGGAGAGCGAGTGCGCTTCGCGACGGCGGGTCATCATTCCCGCCTCATAACTTGTCAGGCGCAGTGACGCACTCGGTTTGATGCTGAATCCAAGGAGTGTAATGGGTGTTACACTGAGAGCGACCGACCCATCGACACGCAGTGAGGAACCGATCAGGGTGTCCGCCTGCCACTCACGGAACCAGCCCACGCTCAAGTGGGGGGTGAACGAAAGCCTCCCCCATGTGAAGGCTGAGCGGGAGAGCGAAAGTTCTGGGAGGCGCTCATCGATGCGCACTACATCGTCCTTCTCTGTCCTGCTGCGCGTCGTCGAGATGGAGAAACTCCAGTGATCAATCGGGCCGCTGGCCGAGGAGGAGAAAGTAAGCGCGTGCGATGAGCCCTGCTCGCGGTAGGAAACATTCCCTGCCAGCTTCCATTCACCAGGCAACTTTGAAGTGTGTGAAAGGGAAAGCTCAACCTTTCTATCACCAACCTTGGCCGGGAAGTAGTAGACCTTGACCGATCCACTCTGCCCGGCGAAAGCATACCGCAAGACGGCACCCAGTCCGATCTCCTGAAATCGTGTGAAGTAGTCGACGAGGAGGGCGCCGTAGTTGTCCTTGTTAACATAGAACGGAACGTTCCACTTGAAGAACCACCCATGCGTCCCGCTATTACCTATCGCTGGAAAGAGTGGGCTATCGAGCGTCTCCTTGAGCGGCTGGACGTAGACGGGCAACCAAAACACGCCTACCCCGAATGAGCGGACCGTGAGATTGAACGCGACGATCAACTGGTCCGGATAGAGGATGAGTCTTCCCGTGTCGATGGAATAGGGCTGTGCGAGCGCCCCTCCACAGCAGTCGCACGTAGTCATGGTGGCATCGGTCATCTCGATGCGCGACAGGGTTCCATCTTCGTCGTACGTGATTATTCCCTGATCTCCGCGATAGATCAGAGTGTGTGTCTCTCCGTTGGAGTTGACGAAACTGCTTCTCCCGCTGAACGCCGACGCTGTAGCTCGCTCCGTGCGCAAGGAATCTCCGGTGTGCGACAGTATAGCCTCGATCTTCTCACCGGAGAGGGTGAAATCATCCTCGACTGTCAACTCGACTTTCCCTGTGGCCTGCAAGCGCCACTGGCCATCGCCTTGCTCATCGACGAGAGCATCATCTGCAGAGAGGATTGTCTTCCCGTAGGTGAGGTGAACGTTTCCGCTCGCCGCCACATGGTGGCGGTCCTTGGAGATGGTCAGGAAATCGCATCGTATGTCGAGCGGGGCCGTCTGGCTTTCTGTCTGTACGTCGGTACTTGCGGGCGCACTGGGAGTTATCGTCTCCTGTGCGAACACGCTACCCACAAAGACGATCATGATGAGAAGAAAGGGGATGATCCTTCGAATGTGTTTATGTAGTGAGGAATGATGAAGTCGGTCAAGCTGCAGAAATAGGACTATGCCGATGGCCCCGAACAGGGCATCTGGTAGCCATGCCCCAAGCGGCGGAGAGATGATTCCCCTCCGGCCCAGTGTCTGTGTCCACAATAGTGTTCCCTGAAACAGCCCTACAAGGAGAAGGCTTATTACGACTCCCACGGCGCGGCTCCGCCAACCGAAAAGGAGGCTCGCCGCCCCTCCGAACAGGACGAAGACGACGGTGGCAAACGGCATCGCCAGCTTGAGGTTCCACTCAACAATCAGATCATCGACCGCAGCACCGCTCTTCCTCAGAAGAGTGATCTGATCACGCAGCTCCCCGATCGTCATCTCCGATGGAGTGCGCGATCCAAAGAGGAAGTCGGCTCCCACCTGGCCGGTGGCGATCCGAAGGGTAGAAAAGGTGCCAGAGTACTTGAGCGTTCCATCATGGTCGTATCCGTACACCTTCCCTTCATCGAGTGTCCACGAATCTCCCTCCCATCGTCCAGTCTTGGCTGTAAGGATCGTCACAGCTGATTTCGCTTGCGGGAAGAGCTTCCCGGTAACATCGTAGACAAGAACCTCATTCAGCACGCCAGTCTTCTCGTTGTAGCTATGCACGTAGAAAAACTCCCCTTCCTGCCCTTTGAAGAAGGTATTTGCCCGCACGTGTGGCACTCCTCCGCGAAAGATGATGCCTCGCAGCGTCTGTTGGTAGAGGTGCTCCGAGGATGGGACAGCCCAGTTGTACAGAGCGAAGTCTGCTCCCGCAACCAGCACGGCTGCGATGATCAGGGGAAGGAGGATTCGGCGCAGAGAGATTCCCGCTGCTTGGAAGGCGATCACTTCTCTGTCATGCACTAGCCTTCCGAGTCCAAGGAAGGTGGCGAACAGCCCACTGACGGGGAGAGCAAGGACCAGCAGGCTCGGGAGCTTCAACACGAGAAGATGAATGAGGGATGCGATTCCTACACCACGATCGACCATAAGATCTGATAGGGATAAGATGAGGTTAAGGATTATGAACAGTAACAGCCCCCCTAATGAGACGAGAAACGGGCCCACCATCTCGGAGAGGATGTATCGATCGCTACGATGGATAATCATTGTCAATGCATGATACGCAAAACGCTCCCCGCTGCCCAGCGTGGACGGCAACTCCTCCGGCTGCTTACGCTGAGCATTGATCCCCTTCGTTCGATGAGGTATATTGGAATGATCCCAAATGAACAAGCGAGTATACGTAGAAACGTGGGGATGCCAGATGAACATTCATCAATCGGAGGGGATTGTCGGCGTCCTGGAACGCGATGGATTTACCCTCACTGAGTCGCTCGCCGATGCCGACCTCGTTGTCTTCAATACCTGTATGGTCAGGCAGAAAGCCGAGGAGAAGGTGTACGGCCGTATCGGCGCTGTCGTTGAGGAGAAACGCAAGCGCAACGTTCTCCTTGGCGTTGGTGGCTGTTTAGCACAAGTAAGTGGAGAGCAGCTATTGAAGCGTTTCTCCGCAATCGACTTTGTCTTTGGATCAAGTGATCTTGCTGCACTACCACGGATTGTGCATGAGGTAGCGGAGGGGCAAGCCAGACGAATGGTTCATGTTGACAGGCCACTCGGTATCGATGAAGTTCCACTTAGGAGGAAGAACTCCGTTGCAGCAATGGTCACGATTACACAGGGTTGTTCGAATTTCTGTTCGTACTGTATAGTTCCGTATGCGCGCGGGCCACTTAGAAGTCGCGATCCAGACGAGATCTTGCATGAGGTAAGAGCCGCTGTTAGCGAGGGTTACCCTGAGATCCTCCTCCTAGGGCAAAACGTGGATTCATACGGGACGGATCGGCCTGAATGCGGCAGCTTCGCTAGCCTATTGGAGAAGGTAGCAGAAACAGGTGTCCCCCGCATCCGTTTCACTAGCTCGCATCCCAAGGACATGACAAGAGACGTTATCGAGAAGATCGCCGCCCATGACAACATTTGCAAGCACATCCACCTTGCCTGTCAATCGGGGAGCGATCGCATTCTGGCTGAGATGAACCGCGGTTACACGCAGCGAGATTTTCTCTCAATTCTAGAAGATGCACGCTGCCTTATCCCAGAGATCAACTTCACAACCGATCTAATCGTCGGCTATCCCGGAGAAACAGATGCGGACTTCGTGGCCACGCTCGATCTTGTCGAGCAGGCGCGTTTCGGGTCAATCTTTGTGGCGATGTATTCGCCACGCCCAGGGACACGGAGCGCTCTTCTTCCAGATGATGTCTCACCTGAAGTCAAGAGCGCTCGGTTGCACGAGATCCTGGATCTGCAAAGGGAGATTGCCCTCAAGCAGAATCAGGAGCTAATCGGGAAGAAGTTGGATGTCCTCGTGGAAGGGAGGACGCGTGAGGGCAAGGCCTACGGGCGCACGGACACACATCGCACGGTAGTGCTCGTGGGTGAAGAGACCGTTGGAGAATTCGTGCAGGTGTATGTCGAAGATGCAATGACAGCCGCTCTGCTGGGAAGGCGGGTGGACTCTATGGTGCCACAAGGAGCGCAATGATCATCACAGTCACACTCAATCCAGCAATTGACAAGATCTACTGGGTCGATCAGCTGAAAATGGCGCAGGAAACGCAGGATGAATTCCTGACGCGTGCGAGGAGCAGTGACACCTCGGCTGGCGGAAAGGGAGTTAACATCAGCATCTTCCTCTCTCGCCTCGGGGTGGAGAACGTAGCGATGGGCTTCGTGGGTGGAGACATGGGGCACGTTGTCGTGCGTGACCTGCGAGACGAAGGAGTGACGACGAATTTCGTTTGGACAAACGGAGAGACGCGTACCAACGTAATCGTCCTCGAACGCGGACACGAGTATGTTCCGATATTCATCAACGAGCCAGGCACTCCTGTTTCCCAGGAGGAGATCACCCGATTCATTCGCCGCTACAAGCGAATGCTTAACCGTGCCACGTGGGTAATCCTTGCGGGGAGCCTTCCTCTGGGGATAGACGCGGATCTGTACCGTGTTCTTGCGGAAATGGCAACAGAGGCAGGAGCGAGGGTTGTCATCAGTGCAAGCGGCGAGGCATTGAGCCGCGGGCTGCTTGCCTCACCATACATAGCCAAGCCAGACATTCGCGAAACCCCGGTCGTCGATGGCATCCCACTAAGAACAAGCAGTGAAATCATCGACGCTGGGAAAAAGATGGTTGGGGCAGGCACTGGGATAATCATCGTATCGCACGAGGTAACAGGAGATATCGCGATCAGCGCCAATGGCGTATGGGAGATACTGACACCGGAAAAGAGCACAGAGTTCAAGAACCTTGTCGGTGCAGATGATGTGTTGCTCGGAGGGGTCGTACACATGCTCAACAAGGGCGAAACCCTGGAGGATGCACTGCGCTTCGGCATGGCTGCCGGTACGCTAAGCGCGGAGAGCGATAAGAAAATCTGTGCGGACATCACGAAGATCGAGAAGCACATGGAGGCAATCTCCATCAAGAAGGTATAACAGGAGGCCCCACTAATGAAGGTTCGCGACATTATGACCAAGGACCTGACATCGTGTGAGAAGGACGTATCGATACGCGAATTGATCTTCATCATGGAAAGCGCAGGCGTTCCGAACATACCCATCGTAGATGAAGAGGACAAGGTTATCGGGTTCATATCGGAGAAGGACATCATCCGGGCGTGCCTTCCAGGCTACTTCGATATGCTCCACACGGCCTCGTTCATACCCGACATGAACCAGATCTCCAAGAAACTCGATCAAATCTCCAGCGAGCCGGTGGAAAACTACATGCAAGGCGACATGATCGTTGTAAGTGAGGATGATGATGATCTGCAGGCAGCGGAGATCATCATCCGCAAGAACATCAAGAACCTCCCGGTTGTAGATAAGTACGGGCGTCTGGTCGGGAAAGTCAGGAGGATTGATCTCCTCCGACACTTGCTCTGAAGAGATGGGGTTGCCGTGGGAAGGTATTGGCCTCGCCAAGGTACTGGTCGTTGTCGGCAAGAGAGAGACACTATTTCTGCAAGGGCAAGCGGAGGATAGTAGCGCAAACACAGAAGGAGCAGTGCGTGTTGCTTATCGCGGCGGCGAGGAGACGATTGACGTTTCTCTGCTTGCACGTACCCTGCTTCCCACTCTTCCTGGGCATGGACTTGCGGGTCTCCTCTCGCACTATGGCATCACCAAGAAGACAAAACCAGAAGCGCTATTCTCTTTGTTCTCCTGCTTGGTAGAGGGGTACCTTAAGCTCCCCCCGGATCTGCTAACTTTGCTCTCTGAACTTCTCCCATCTCCGAGTAATGATCTTGTCCGTCGTCTGACCAGGTTTTCCATTCCCCAGGAAGAAGTGCAAGAGGCCGCAGACGTGCCGCCGATAGAACCTGGCAAGTATTCTCTTTCAGATGTGCTTGCTCCCAACGGCGTGTTGGAGAGAGATCTTGCAGGCTTCGAGGTACGACCGGGGCAAAACGAGATGGCACACCGCGTACTCGACACCTTGGAGCACGGAGGAACGGCAACGGTGGAGGCCGGTCCAGGGACGGGGAAGACCTTTGCCTACCTTATCCCTGCACTCATTCATCTGCGTGACCACAAGGGAGCACGTATTGTTCTCTCTACCCGCACGAAGCAACTTCAGGAACAGGTTTTCTACAAGGACATTCCCTTCTTGGCCTCTCGCCTTCTACCCTCCGTGCACGTTGCTCTCCTCAAAGGGAGGAGCAACTACATCTGTCTGCGCCGCTGGCAGATGGCACTTGGAGAGCTTGTCGAAAGCTTGCAGCAGGACCTTCTATCATCCCTTGCCCCTGTCGCGCGCTGGCTATTCTCCACACAGACGGGCGATATCGAGGAGAACAACGCATTCCTCACTGATCGGAAGGCAAAGGTGTTGTGGCGGCGGATTTGCGATGATCCTCATCGGTGCATCGGCCAGTCATGCCCTCTCTACGACGATTGCTTCTCGATCGCCGCACGGAGGCGCGCGCGAGGTGCTGACCTTGTTGTGGTCAATCACTCCCTCCTGCTTGCTGATCAGCTAAGTGCGCAGGGCTTCCTCGGCGAGTATCAGTCCGTCATTGCCGATGAGGCACACGCGCTAGAGGATGCAGCACGGCATGCATTCACGATTAGCATCTCTGTCCATCGAGTGGATTCACTGCTGCGTGCAATCGAACATCCGCTCGGCAGGAGGACCGGCGGATGGCTTGCACGCTTGCCCTTCGTGCGGACCGACGAGAGGATCAAGAACCTGCACGATCTTCTTGGCATCCTGCGAGGCTCCAACACCCGCCTCTTCTCCGACATGTCCCACGGGCTTCCAGCCGGACGTGGGCGCTCTCCGGATCTCGCAGCGTTCGAGGATCAGATGGCGAAGGTGATGCGTGAGCTGGGAACTCTCACCAGATCCATTGAAACCCTCAGCCATGAAGCAGAGACACCAGAGATAGAGTACGAAGCTGATGGTCTGATACTGGAAGGAGTGGAAATCATTGCGGCGTTTCAGAAGCTCCTTTCGCCGCCGGATGAGAACAGTGTCCATTGGTATGAATTCATCAATGAAGAGCCATATCTTCACCTATCTCCTTTGTCAGTCGTCCCCTTTCTGAAGGAGTCGCTCTATCCCCGCATCGAATCCCTGATTCTTACGTCGGCCACTCTCTCACAGGGAGGGGACTTCACCTATATCGAAGAGTCACTCGGCCTCTCGTCGGCCCCTGGAGAGTCTGAATCGACTGTTGTTTCCAGCCCCTTCTCCTATGAAGATGCGATGAAGATCTTGGTCCCCGAGTTCCTCCCCCCGGTGACCGCGAATGATGGTTCGTACGCGACAGCATTGGCTGCCTGCGTCAAGAGGATTGCCGCAGCGGTGGGATGCAAAATCCTTATCCTGTTCACCTCGTACGGACTGCTGCACGCTCTCCGCGACAGGCTCGATGAGAGTATTGATGTGATAGCACAGGGGGTCGACGGGCCGCGCAGCAAGCTGATCGAGAGGTTCAAGCAAAGCAAGGGGCCACTGGTACTATTGGGCACTGACAGCTTCTGGGAGGGGGTGGATCTACCAGGAGATGCTCTTGAGATACTGATTATCACGCGTCTTCCATTTCCTGTTCCAACCGACCCCGTCTTCTCCGCACTGGCGGATAGGATGCTAAGAGATGGCAAGGATCCATTCTCCGATCTCTCAATCCCTCGAGCGATCCTCAAGCTGCGCCAGGGTGTGGGACGCCTCATTCGCACAACCACCGACCACGGTGTGGTCCT
The DNA here is from genome assembly GCA_021163015.1 of Candidatus Bipolaricaulota bacterium. Classification (GTDB taxonomy): domain Bacteria; phylum Bipolaricaulota; class Bipolaricaulia; order UBA7950; family UBA9294; genus M55B144. The sequence continues at coordinate 12,744 of JAGGXO010000134.1, read as the reverse complement.
AATTGCTGATAATCGCATAATCCGCCGGGGCTACGGAAGGCGCTTCATAGCTTCCCTCCCTGTGCCCGTGCAGAGATGCGCGAGTGTCGAGGGCCTCGTCTCTGAGATCGAGACATGGCTGCGACCTGCGGCATAGACTCCCCCATGACACTCCTTGTTGTCGTCTTTGAGATTGACTTTGTTGTCGCTTGCGAGTAGAATAGATTTGCGGCACATAAGGCCGCCTGTCTGATTCATTGTGCAAATCCTGAACCTATGAAAGTTTCCGCAGTAGTGCCTGCATATAACGAAGCCTCTCGAATCGGAGCTGTGTTGAAGCCCCTTGTTAGATCCTCCTCGATCGATGAGGTGATAGTCGTCGATGACGGATCGGACGATGGAACAGCGGACATGGCGCGCGAGTTCCCCGTGCAAGTGGTGAGGCTGGAAGAAAACTGCGGCAAAGCAAAAGCACTGGATGAAGGGGTGATGCGTGCACGCAACGATGTCCTCTTGTTCCTGGATGCCGATCTCGTTGGCTTGACGGAGACACACGTTGATCACTTCATTGATGCCTATGCCAAGAGTGGTGTTGACATGGCTGTTGGGGTCTTTGCCAACGGGAGGAAGAACACGGATTTCGCTCAGAAATTCAACCCATACGCCTCTGGGCAACGGATCTTGACCAAGAAGCTGTGGGAACGAGCTAAGGCGAATGTGCAAGAAATGAACTACGGAATCGAGTTTGCACTGTCCAAGCTTGCCGTGAAAGAAGGCTGGAGCAAAGAGAAGGTAAAACTGGAAGGGGTAACCCACGTCCTCAAGGAAGAAAAACGCGGGTTCTCAAGCGGAATGCGTGAGCGATTCAAGATGTATGGCGACATGATCAAGTGGCTCTTCAAGAAGATCTAGGAACATGAAAATAGCGATCGGTTGTGACCATGCGGGAGTCGATTTGAAGCAAATTCTGCTCGCTTCGATCCTCAAGGATCATGATGTTATCGACATGGGGACAAACTCCAAGGAATCCGTGGACTATCCTGACATAGCGAAGCTTGTGGCGCATGCTGTGACTTCGGGCGAGGCCGAACGAGGGATCCTCATCTGCGGTACTGGCATCGGCATGGCGATGGCAGCGGGAAAGGTGAAGGGGATTCGCGCTGCTCGCTGCAGTGAGCCGTACTCGTCCGAGATGAGCCGGAGGCACAACGACGCCAACGTTCTGTGCTTCGGTGCAAGGGTCGTCGGAAGCGGTATGGCTGAGAAGATTGTCGAGGTATGGCTCAACACTCCGTTTGAGGGCGGGAGGCACGCACGGCGTGTCGGGAAGATCGAGTAGACGCAGTTCAAGGTAATCGCACGAGACAACTATTGATCAAACCGTACCTAAGTTCTAAACGTATCGATGAATTTAAGCCTGGGGGTCTAGCCCGTGGGGTTGAATCGAGGAGTCTGAGAATCTGATGCTGACCCAATGGATCATCTTCCTTCTCTGTTCACTGGCGATCGTCCTTGCTGGCGTGAGGCTTGCGAAATTTGGCGACGCGATCGGTAGACGAAGCGGCATCGGTCAGGGCTGGATAGGGCTTCTTTTCTTGGCCACGATCACCTCTGTGCCCGAGTTGACTACAACAGTGACCGGAGCGACGATAGGCGCGCCGAATATAGCAGTCGGAAACGCGCTTGGCAGTAACCTGTTCAACGTTGCGATCATCGCCATTGTCGACATTCTTCTCCTTGGGCGGGGGCCGTTTTTGAGCAAGGTAAAATCATACCATGTCGTGAGTGGTGGGGCGGCCATTCTGTTGACCACGTTAGCTGCCTTTGCTATCGCCATCTTTCCGCAAGCACAGGTGCTTGGCATAAGCCCATTTAGCCTAGCTATTCTGGTCCTCTACGTGGTGGCGGTATTCCTTCTGTTCCGCGTTGAGCGAAGGGACGGAGACGCGGAGGAGGAGAACGATGATACGCTGTCGCTTCGTAAGGCGATCATCGGTTTCGCGGCGTCGGCAGTGGTGATTGTCGTTGCTGGGATCTTCCTCATTCATGCTAGCAAGAATATCGCCCTCAATTCGGCCTTATCCGGATCGTTCATGGGAGCGATCCTCGTGGCGATTGTCACTTCGCTCCCAGAATTATCTACATCCATCGGGGCGCTTCGTATCGGGGCATACGATATGATACTGGGCAATCTCTTCGGTTCTAACATGTTCAACATATTGACAATCTTCTTCGCTGACGTTGCGTTTCGTCAGGGATCCCTGTTCGCTGGCCTGGGTGGCCAAGCCACCAACCAGCTAATGATCGCCCTTCTGGGAATCGGAATCACGACAATAGCCGTCATTGGGATCGCGTATCGTTCCAAGAGAAAGCTGTTAGGGATGGGAGTGGATGCTATGTTTGTATTGGCGATGTACCTGATAAGCACATCTATGATTGTATTTTGTGGCATAGATTTCTAAGGTGGTGAAAAAAAAGATGGAACTGAGTGAATTACGCGCGTTAAAGATAGACAAGCTACAGGAATTGGCGAAGACTCTCAAGCTGAGAAATGGCATGCAGCTTGGAAAGGAAGACCTGCAGCGGGCAATCATGGTTCAACTTGCAAAAACGGGAAACCTCAAGTTTGACGGAGGTGTCCTCGAGATCCTTCCGGATGGATACGGCTTCCTGCGGGGAAGCGATTGCCTGCCGGCGCGAAACGATACTTACGTCTCCCCCTCGCAGATTAAGCGTTTCGGTCTGCGGGACGGTGACACGATATCTGGCGTGATACGTGCACCCAAGAACGATGAGCGATACTTCGCTCTCATAAAGGTTGAAGCGGTAAACGGGGCACCGCCAGAGGAATCACGCCGTCGTCCCAACTTCCGCGAACTGACGCCGTTGCACCCAAACGAGCTGTTGGAATTGGAACACGACCCGATGGACGTATCCACTCGCATCATCGACCTCTTCTCTCCGATCGGCAAGGGGCAGCGGGGGCTGATCGTTTCTCCCCCGAAGGCCGGGAAGACTACTCTGTTGAAGGAGATTGCTCGCGGCATTAACGCCAATCACCCCGATGTAACGCTGTTCGTCCTCCTTGTTGATGAACGACCGGAGGAGGTCACCGACTTCAGGCGGTCGATCGATGCGGGCGAGGTCGTTGCCGCGACGTTCGACCAGGAGCCTCGCCATCACACGCGCATCGCTGAGTTGGTCACTAATCGCGGCAAGAGGCTGGTAGAGATGGGTAAGGACGTTGTTATCCTGATGGATTCGATCACCCGCCTTGCGCGTGCCTATAACCTCTCCGTCCCCTCCTCCGGGAAACTCCTCTCCGGTGGAATGGACCCGACCGCGCTCTACAAACCAAAGGAGTTCTTCGGGGCGGCCCGTAACATCGAGGAGGGCGGGAGCCTGACTATAATCGCTACAGCTCTTGTCGACACCGGGAGCAAGCTCGATCAGGTCGTGTTCGAAGAATTCAAGGGAACGGGCAACATGGAGCTGATCCTCGATCGCAACCTGTCGAACAAGCGAATCTACCCAGCGATCGACGTGGAACAGAGCGGAACGAGAAAGGAAGAACTCCTTATTCCGGCAAAGGTATTGAATCGCGTATGGATTCTGCGTAAGATGATGAGTGACTTGAATGATCCACAAAAGGCGCTCGAGTTTGTGAAGAGCAAGATGGAGGCGACAAAGGATAACGAGCAATTCCTCGAGTTGATGAGCAGTGACTGAGAAAAAACCGATTCGCAAAGATCGTGTATTGATCGCATTCCTCGTTCTCGTTGCCGTTATCCTGATCCCAGTTCTCATCCGCTCAGGAAGATCGAAGGCGCCTGCCACACCATCTGCAACGAGCGAACCGAGCACTCCACCGGATGAGGGGTTGCCCACCGTGTCGATCGACAATCCTGCCACAAGCACTGAGGGAACCGCTACAACTACCACGGAGACCACGCCGAGTTCTGGTACGACAACAGAAACACCAACTGTCGATGCCACCAGCGAAGCTAGTACTTCGACAAATACTGCTATCCTCACCCAAGTTGTAACGCAGGGTGAGACGCTCGCTCAAATTGCTTCCGCAATGAACGTCACTGTCGATCAGCTCATGGCTGATAATGGCATTGTTTCGGCAAGTCAGATCGCTCCAGGCCAGACTCTGTACGCGTCATCTGAGGGACTGATCCACATGATCGAGAGCGGGCAGACCCTGACCGACATCTCCATTACCTATGGTGTACCGATCGAGGACATCGCGCGGGCCAATGGGATCAGTGACCCCAGCCGGATCTTCGCCGGGCAGCGGATCATTATCCCTGGTGTGAATGAAGACCTGTGGCAGACAGTCATTCGCCTCTCTCATGGGAAGCAGACAAGGTTCATCTGGCCGCTGGAGGGAGAGATTACATCTCCGTTTGGCTGGCGGATTCATCCGGTGCTGGGATTTCGACACCATCATAACGGTATCGACATCGATGTCCCTGTCGGCACGATAGTGCGCGCGGCAGCGTCGGGGAAGGTGCAGTTCACCGGAGAGGATCCCGAAGGGTATGGGACGATGCTCATCCTTCAGCATTCGGATGGGTACTTGACGGTCTACGGTCATCTGTCGAGCATCCTCGTTTCCAAGGGGCAGTACGTAGAAGTCGGACAGCCGATCGCCGAGTCAGGTAACACCGGCGTCTCCACCGGTCCTCACCTGCACTTTGAGATACGAAACGGAGAATTCCCCGTCGATCCACAGCGTTATCTGCCTAACTGATGGAGCACTTCGTTATTCTGGGTGGGCACCCGCTCTCAGGGGTAATTCCTATTTCCGGGGCCAAGAACGCTGCTCTCCCAGCGTGCGTCGCCTCCCTGTTGACAGACGAGCAGCTAGTAATAGATCACGTGCCGCATCTGCGCGATGTCTCAACGATCCTCTCCACCATCTCCTCACTGGGGAAGCGCGTTGTGCGGGACGAGACGAGGGTATCAATCGCTGGGGGGGCGGACCTTCGCTGTCAGCCCCAGGCTTTATTCGTTGAGCAGATGCGCGCTTCATTCCTCGTTCTCGGTCCGCTTGTCGCCCGCCTTGGCCGGGCGGTCGTCCCTCTTCCAGGCGGATGCAAGATCGGCGCTCGTCCCGTCGATCTTCACCTTCGGGGCCTGAGAGCGCTTGGAGCACAAGTTAGAGAGGAAGGAGATTCTGTTACAGTGATCGCCGAGCGACTGCACGGAGCAAAGATCAGTCTTCCTTTTCCATCGGTTGGTGCGACCGAACAGATCGCAATGAGCGCATGCCTTGCCCGTGGGGAGACCGTGATCGAGAACGCTGCCTGGGAGCCAGAGGTGGCGAATCTCGTAGACCTACTGAACAAGATGGGCGGTGAGATCGAGCATGCTGATGGGTCGTTGTACATCCGGGGAAAGGGCGTTCTTCACGGCGCACGGCATGCTGTGATCCCCGATCGGATGGAGGCGGGCACGTACCTCATCGCTTCAGCGATCACTGGCGGCGATGTAACAGTACAGGGTGTCATCCCCGAGGACTTGCGGTCTCCTCTGTTGATTCTTTCTGAAATGGGCTTCAAGATCGAGGAGACCAATGAGGCGATCAGGCTCGCGCCTGGCGATCGACCGAGGCCGATCAGTACGATCACTGCTCCCTACCCAGGCTTCCCGACAGATCTACAGCCCCCGTTTGTTGCACTGTTGAGCCTGGTTGAGGGGACAAGCACTGTGGAAGAGAGGATCTTCGAACACCGCTTCACGTATACGGCAGCTCTACGCAAAATGGGGGCGATGATAGAGGTGAACGAGCGAACGGCGGTGATCAATGGTGTAAGCAAACTCCACGCAACCACGGCAAGCGCACCGGACATCCGCGCTGGCGCGGCACTGGTTCTTGCGGCTTTGGCCGCGCGCGGTGAGAGCAAGATCGATAATCTGGAGCAGATAGATCGTGGCTACGAGCGAATGGTGGAGAAGCTTCAAGGAATAGGAGGGCGAATTGAACGCGTCAGCTAGCGATCGTCCATTTCCTGAGAATCGTCTCGATGAGGCTCGTCTCGATGAGACCCGTCTCAATGAGACCCGTCTGAGTGAAGATCGCCTTGGAATGCGAGCGCGCATCTACGGAAGTGAGAAGGCGGTCCTCGTCGCCGTGCGAACGCCGGATGGCAGAGTTAACGAATCCCTGCGCGAACTGGCGGCCCTCGCCACCACCGCTGGGATTCCCTCGCTTCTAGAAGTCGTGCAGAACCGCACGCGTCCCGACCCACGCTACTTCATTGGCAAGGGGAAGGTAGCAGAGGTGAAGGCAGCGGCACATGAGCTTCACGCGGATGTTGTAATATTCGATGACGAACTCTCTCCTGCGCAGGCGAGAAACCTCGAAGAGAAGATGAAGACAAAGGTGATCGATCGCGCGCAGTTGATTATGGACATCTTCGCTCAGCGTGCTGCTACCAAGGAGGCGAGGCTACAGGTGGAGCTTGCGCAACTGCGCTACCTTCTACCCCGCCTGCGCGGATGGGGAAGCGCCCTCACGCGCCTCGGTGGAGGGATTGGTACACGGGGTCCGGGAGAAACGCAGCTTGAACTCGACCGCAAGAAGATCAACCGCCGTATCCATACGCTTGAACGTCGCCTGAAGAAGGCCCGCTCTGAACGCGCACTACGCAGCCACAAGCGACGCTCTGGGCCATTCCCGCTCATTGCCCTCATTGGATACACAAATAGCGGGAAGTCCACACTTCTCAACAGGCTCTGTGCAGCCGACGTGCTCGTTGAAGACAACCTCTTCGCAACCCTGACCACGACCATCAGGCGAGGAGAGACTGCACGTGGTCAATTGGCGCTATTTGCCGATACGGTAGGGTTCATCCGCAACCTTCCTCACCACCTTATCCCCGCCTTTGCCGCTACACTGGAAACCGTGCGTGATGCCGATCTCCTCCTACACGTTATCGATTCCTCTCGGCCCAGCTGCAGTGACGATTACCAGAGCGTCATCACCACCCTCGATCACGAGGTATTCACTAGCGATGAGCCGCGCCCGCCAGTAATCGATGTTCTGAACAAGATCGATCTTATCCCCGCGGATGAGATAAAGACGGAAGCCTTCCACAAGCCCGTACTCATTTCGGCGCGGAAAGGCACAAACATGGATGGTCTTCTCGCGCGTGTGCGGAGCATTCTTTCACAGGGGAAGCGTGCTGTCTCACTCATCCTTCCCTACAACATGATGCAGGAAGTGCATTCCCTCTCCCGGCGGGAAAAGCTTAGGGTATGCGGCTATACAAAGGAAGGCGTCGAGGTTGAGGCAACTTTGCCTGAGGAGGATCTGATGCGCCTTCTGAGGCAGGGCGGAAGGATCAGTCCTTCTGACTCCGTGCCGCAGAAGCAGGTTTGATCTGCGCCAGGTCGGCCTCGACGCGATCGTGATCCCCTGTTAAGAGCGTGACCGTACGCCTGAAGATGTTGTGTGCAATAACCTTTCCGCGCTTGTCCTTATAGCTAACCCATGTTCCAAGCTTGGGCATCTGCGCAAGCTCCGCCTTGTATGCATTGTGCTCATAGGCAAGGCAGCACATAAGACGCCCGCAGACTCCGGTGATCCGCTCAGGAGGAACGAACAGCTCTTGATCGTAGGCAAATTCCATTGGGACGGGAGTGGGATCGTGCAGAAACTGGTGACAACACAGGACGCGGCCACAGCGGCCGATCCCGCCCTTCAGTTTTGCCTCATCGCGCGCGCCCATTTGGCGGAGTTCTATACGAACCCCAAAGCGCCCGGCAAGATCGCGCAGAAGAGCGCGGAAGTCAACGCGGTGCGGTGCGGTGAAGTAGATCCGCAGGTGCGCGCGGTCGATCGTGTACTCAGCGGCGACAAGATGCATCGGCAGATCATGGCTTGTGATCACTTCGCGTGTTGAGGCGAGCACTCGCTCGGCCTCGGCCTGATTGTGAGCGTACGCATCCACATCGCTTGCGGTTGCCTTACGGATCAACTGTTCGAGTTGCTCGCCGATCCCCTCACCAGCAGCCAGAACGCCCATCACGATTCCCATGTGAAGGCCGCTGTGGTCAATGATGCAACGATCACCGGGAGCGAAAGTTCCAGACTGTGCGTGGAAGTAGCCGCTGTCCCGCTCCAAATTGAGGACGCGCACGAGAAATACCTTTTCTTCAGCCATCATTCACCTCGGACTACGCTAAGAAAGAGCGACAGAAAGATTCCATCCAGGGGAGTATAGCGATCCAGAGCCCGTTGTGCCCGTTGAATGCGCTTACAGGTGGCACCCCACACTGTTGAATCAATTGACGCCATGCGGAGTCGGTCGGGGTGAGGAGTGGCCTCTTGCTCCACCGCTTCTCGCAGTGCCAAGAATGAGATCGCCAGCAGCTGACCAAGCAGACGTGCGGCAGCCCCGCGGCCAGCGCGAGCGACAGCGACCGATCCCGTTACTGCAAGCTCACGATCACCTTCCGTAAGGCGTAACAGCAGCCGTGTTACAGCGGCACGCCTAACAATCGGGGCATCACCTACGCCAAGTGAGATCAGTTCAGGCGCTGTTGCTTCCGTTGCGGCCTGCGCCGCCTCTTTCCTAGCTGCTGGAAGGTCGATCGGATGAGCGATAAATCGCTCCAGCTCGGCCTCGCTCTCGACGATTTCGGCGAGGTAGCTAGCCTCAGCTTCTTCGTATCCGGTTGAGATCAAGCGCGAAACACTGTCGCTATCGATCGTTGGCACGACACGCACCACCTGGCTGCGCGAAACGATTGTTGATAACAGATCGCCGGGATTCTCTACCAAGAAGAGGAACACAAGGCCACGCGGAGGTTCTTCCAGCACCTTGAGCAGAGCATTCGCCGCCTCCATCGTTAGTTGCTCCGCGCGTGGCAGGAGACAGACTTTCTGAACTGCCTGCGTGGGAGCGAATTGCGCCTGATGGATCACCTCTCGCACCTGGGCGATCCCGATCCTTTCCTTTCCCTCTGGTGCAGAGAGATCTATCAGGTCAGGGTGTGCTCCGCGCAGAACAAGATCGGTCTCCTGAGGAGATCGCGCGAGCAGAAGCGCCGCCCGCCTGCGGCCTTCAGCAACTCTGTTGGTCCCATGAGGAACAACAACTAAAGATGAAGCTACAGAAAGCGCGTTGTTATCTGTCATCGTAGAGCTTTGCATCGTGAACAATAGGGTATCATAGACCCAGAATGGGTGCAACGATTCGTTGTGCGAGCAAACGATTTCGTGAGTAATCGCACCGCCCAATCTCTCGATTCTTCAGCGAGAGCCATGAGCCTTTTCTCTCGCCCGTTCGCTGCACTCGCTCAAGCCCTGTCTGCCGCGCCGGCACAGGCAGGCGCAAAGGTGTCGCGGCACCAAGATCGCAAGGGAGTATTGGTTTTCACTCTTCGTATCTCCGTGTCCCTAAGTCTCCCCCTCCCCATGCCTGCCTGTCAGAATGCGACGCCAGAAACGTGCAAACGTGCCAACGGCAGTTTGCCCCATCTCGAAGCATGTCCGTGTAGACATGCCAACTTGCTAACGTTGTTCAAGCCACGCGCTTCAAGAGTAAGAGAAGACACAACGCCGGTGAATGTGTTCGATTGCAGGACCAAACACCAAAGCCGATCTCAACGTTGAGCTCACCCGCCGTGCCGGGTCTCGCGTAGAACCATCGCCAACTGTGGCCTTCGCTTGCGTAACCCCGTTCAGCAACCAGCGCGGAGGCACGGTCGGGTGCAGCGAGTTGTTGGGCGGCAACTTCAGGCTAATCGCTTGAAAAGCACCTGACCCAGCAGTTCAGTGTGAACAGTTTCTTGAACCCCATGTCCAGATAGAATGGCATGTCGGTACCCACATAGGCCACGGTTGCTCCAAGCTCACCGCAGCGCCGAATACCTTCCAGCACCGCAGCAGTGCCGAGCCCCATGCGCCGGTAGTCAGGGTCAGTGGCGACAGGTTCCACATAGCCTAATCTGTTGACCGGGTCAAACCACAAACCGCCGTATGCAACGAAGTCGCCGCTGGGGGCCTCAACCACAATCGAAAGGTCCTTGCGGAAATGTGGCCCTGACTGCGTCTTCTTTCGGCCTTCGAGGCTGCCGTCGGGCGGCGCGCCGGGATGATTGAACCCGCGCCAGAGCACGCGGTCTATCTTGACAAGGTCATTGTCGTCGGCCAAGCTCTTGAGTCGGAACCCGTCAGGTAGGCGGATGGATGGAAAGGGATCCGGAATCACAAACTGCGACATTGGCCGGTGCGACCCCGGCTCCTTCTCGTAGCCCCGTGAACGCACCACGCGTTCGAACGCAGTGTCAAAATCACTCACATATGCCTTGAGGTACCGTTTCCCCTCGTCAGTTGTGCCGGCGAGGTGCTGCTCCGCATACGCGAGCATCTCTGGTTTCAGATGCACGCAGGTCGGGTGTGTCTGGAAGAAGGCTTCACCGAGGTGCAACTCATATAGGGTCACGCCCACAATTGTACCCGCGTCTTCCCATATCCCGATCCGTGGCACTGACTCCTCGTCAAACCATGGATGCGTGTATGCATACTCCCACATCGGCTGAAGCCAGTTGCCATCCTGGTTGTTCGGCCAGTATAGACTGTACATGAAGTCGCTGATTGCCGGGAAATCTACTGGCCCGGCACAGGTGCGCATATTGGCTGTCATAGAGTGCTCTTTCCAGGATCTGTTTCTTTACCTTACTGTTCGCTGTAGCCAGTTCCGCCCAACGATAAGCACAGAAGCCGCCTACGGGTTTCACAGTAACACCAAACTTGGAGCGAAACGCCGTAAGAACGAAAACCGGTAGCAATAGCCACTCAATTGGCGGGTCGGCTTCATGCGTTTGTTGGGCGGTGCCTATACTCCTATCTGCTGCCCCTGCTCACGCCTCATTTAGCCAACTTTCCAATGCAGCTTGCAGATTCTCTACCGTGTAATGCACAAAAGGCTCTTCTGTCACCTTCACCCAATGCCACGTGTCGAAATACTCAAGACCTCTGTACCACCCCAACATGCCTGCATCAAACCCCATGCGCTCACAGTAACGCTCTTCTATCCCCCGATCTCGCAACCCCGGCGATACAAAGAAGGGCAACAAGAACTCATAGATAGGATCGCTGAACCCTGCATTCTCAAAGTCGATAACCCCTGCCATCTGTTTATCACGAACGATCAGGTTGTCCAACCACAGGTCTCCATTACTAAACCGAACTGCCGGCACCTCTGGCATCGTCTCTCTCAACTTCGCATATACCGCATCCGCCAGGGGATGGGGATCGGTCTTGAAGCATTCATGAGCTGCTTCAAGGAAGCTCTCGGCCGTTTCCTCTCTCACCAATCGATCCTCAATAGCCGACAGCAACTCTCGTGTGACCCCTTGCAACGCACAAACCGTGTCAATGTACAACTCCTCAGCCCATCGCTCGCCAGCCAGCATCGGCTCCAGCAACGATTCCCCCTCAATGAAATCATACAAGAAACATGGCACTCCCAACGCTTTCCCCTCTGGATCCCAGCCGTATACCCGTGAGGTCGGAATTGGAACCGATTCCATCGCTCTAAGGACAGCATACTCGTGCTCGCTGCGCCTCGAATCCAACCGCAGCACATACCGTCGCCTCTCCCCGCTCACTTCTACATCCAGACGCCACGGTGCATCACGCGTGCTTTTTGCCAACGGCTCAGCATGAGCAAACCGTACCTGGCTTTTCAGGGAGCATCTGAGGTATTCCTCACATGCTGCTTGATGTTCGTTGGGATTGAAAACTCTTGTCTCAACCATTCCAGATCCTTTGGTATTCATGGCCCCCAGTCTCATGCCGCCTAGCTTCTATTCCACAAGACCGCCGTTTGCCAGCAAAAACTCCCACGCTATTTTCCTCATTATGGTCGTCAGATCCGTCGATGCAAATGCAAGACTCAAGAATCCTTGGGCAGGTCTCTGGCCACGGGTCAACATATGTCACGATTACAGTAGTTATGGAGATTGTACATAATCTGGAGTCTAAATATGAGACTCGATCGCGAGGAGAGTGATTTAGCGAGTGAATGACTGAGAGATTAAGCTGCCCAATCTCCCCTCCGGGCAAGCGGCCGATCATTCAATCTCTGCGAGTTGGATTTCCCGCAGCTTGCTACGACTGTAGCTTGCTGCGAATGTCGTCATTCCGGCGCATGCCGGAATCCAGTGATTCGTTCGTGGACACCGGCGTGGTTAGCCTCGATCAGGAAAGCGATGGCGTGCGCTTCTACACCGTGGAGACATGCCACGAGGACCACGTGCCATACTCGCTTTCAGATGCCAAGGCGGTGTATCTCATTGAGGGGGAATAGGCTACGGATCGCGCACCTCGGTGACCCTGGTCATGTTCTTACGGAGGCGCAAGCGGCTGCCATCGCTACGGTCGATGTCCTGCTGATCCCGGTGGGCAAAGGTCCCGGGATTGACGCGCTTCGAGCCAATCGGGTGATCGAACGGCTCCAACCACTCGTGGTCCTTGCTATGCATTGCGAAACACCCGACCTGGATGGGAACATCGACGCCTTCCTCGTGGACGAGACTGTGATTGAAGCCGCCGAACGAAGCCTCGTCATCAACGCCGCTCGCCTGCCCGAAGAGCTTAGCGTCTTCGTGTTGTCGTACCAATAAAGGGAAGCTTGATCTTCCGTCGAGCACTCCCGCAACGCCCCATCTCTTTCGAAATAGCATCTGTGTTCCCCGATCCCGCGTAACCTCTGATTGCGCGGCAAAGGAGCAACCTGAAGG
>JAGGXO010000165.1 GCA_021163015.1 Candidatus Bipolaricaulota bacterium | reverse complement strand
TCAGCTTCCAACACCGCTTGAACTTGATACTTCGACCCTTGAGAGGCTCCTGCGCAATGTGAGCGTTCCAGCCGCAGGGGCATGCAAGTAGCTTAGTGATTATCGCGGCACTCATGACGAACGCGGGTTGAAGTCCAGGCGCGAGGGGTAAACTTCAGTGGGAATGCGGCAAGTGCCGCAAGGAATGGTATGAACGAAGGGATAGGTCACCAACCCGCAGAGCAGCGCAGGATTGCCCATCTGGATATGGACGCGTTCTTCGCCGCTGTAGAACAACTGGATGAGCCACGGTACCGCGGAAAGGCGGTGATAGTAGGCGGGCTGGGCCCGCGGGGTGTTGTATCGACCGCGTCGTACGAGGCGCGCAAGTTCGGTGTCGGGAGTGCGCTACCCATGGCGCGGGCGCGCAAGCTCTGCCCGCAGGGGATCTTCCTTCCGCCTCGCTTCTCCCGCTACGTGGAGATATCCAAGCTTGTACTCGGCATCATCGGTGAGTACGCTCAGGTCGTGGAGAAGGTGTCGATCGACGAAGCCTTCTTCGATCTCACTCTGAGAAGCGACGCTGAGAAGGTTGTTGCGATCATCAAAGAGCGGGTTAGGAAGGAGACTGGCCTCACCTGTTCGGTCGGACTAGCTCCGAATCGTTTCCTTGCCAAGGTTGCCTCAGAGCTTGAAAAACCAGATGGATTGGTCGTGATCAACCGCGAGGACGTACAGGAAATTCTCGACCCGCTCCCCGTACGCATGATTTGGGGTGTTGGAAAGGCTACTGAGCGTAGGCTGCGCGGTCTTGGGATATCACTTGTGCGCGATCTGCGCCGCGCTTCTCTGCAACAATTGACGCGCGAGTTCGGCTCTGTGGGAAGGCTCCTCTACTGCTTGGCCCGTGGTGAGGACGACACTCCCCTCAACAGGAAGAGCAAGACTAGGTCAATCTCCCGCGAGGTAACATTTGCTCAGGATGTCTACTCAACGCGGCGGATGGAGGAAGTCGTGCAGGATCTGGCGCGCAGTGTCTCCGCACAGCTTCGGGAAGGGAGGTTCATCGCAAAAACGGTGCGCATAAAGATTCGCTTTGCTGACTTTGAAACGATCACGCGCCAAGCGAGCCTAGTCACTGGTACGGATTCGACGGACATTGTGAAGGGGATGGCGCTCGATCTGCTGCGCAGACGCGTAGACATTTCAGGACGAGGGGTGCGCTTGATCGGCGTTGGTGCAGGACGGCTGTGCAAGGTGGATGCAAGACAGCTCTCACTCTTCTCAGAATACGAAGCGATCCCTATGTCTTCCTAGAGGGGCTCATAGTTCGGACATCGCTCACTTGCACGGGGGAAGGATCAGATTGCAGACTGGGCCAAGGCCCTGTAACCTGTGTCTTAGAGGTGATGACAGTGTCATTTGTGCGCAACCATATTCTGTTTCTTGTTCTTATTGCTGCGGTTTCCGTTGCCGTATCCGGAGGGGTCCCTCTGTGCAATTACCGCGCCCCCAACAGCAATATCGATAATCTAGGGATCACCTTTTCTTATCACTATTACAACGATCCCTACGGCCTTTCTGAGCGAGACATCGATGCCGGACAGCTTCTGATTGACTACTCCCTGCGGCATGACGCGCCGGACTTGGGGTACGATGTCGCGGTCAAGAATGACATGCAGATCTCAACAGTTGCCCTGTCCTCGTTTCTCATCAATGCGCAAGGAAACTTCAAACGCTACTTCTCTCCCGATCAACCTTTCTTCGGCCTAGCGGGCGTATCCGCCAAGAGTGCATCCTCGTACAAGACGATCGGCCTGTTTGCCAAGGTGGGAGTTGGTTACGGGCGATTCACCGATGTTACACCGCTAGCTAAGGCAATCGAGATCGATGCGTATCTGTTCAAACAGAAGAGCATTACTTCACACATGGAAGAGATCGACCTGCAATCTCTTGCACACGAGATCGACAATGCAGACACCTATAAGTCGATGGACGCTCTTCTTAGCTCTCTGCAGGATATCATTGAAGGATCAAGCTTTGTAAGGGCTAGCGGGCTGAATACGCTCGACATCTACAAGATAGCGCAGATCGTACAGGATAACAGCCATCCACGCTATTGCGGCGGGAGCTCTAGTGTTGGCTTGGGATATGAGCTCATTAACCCAATGCAAGAAGAGAACAAGCTACTTGCGACGGCATCCTTTGACTACGCGTTTACGACAACTCCGAAGGCGCAGTTCCTCGTGCAAGGCAACTTCTCCGGGGCATATGACTTTCTGCGAACAAACCAGATGGAGATCACGACCAGCTATGACTACATGCTTGCGGATTGGCTTACAGCATCGACCGCCTATTCGTTCTCGCGTGAGACATGGGATGGCGTACCGACCGATAAGCATGGCCTATCGCTTGACCTGACGTTTACCCCGGTGAAGGACGCGAGCATCGTCCTCTCGATGCACTTCTGTCACGAACCGTACTACTTGGAGTGGAAGCAGGAGATCACTTTCCAGATAGGGATGAAGCTTCTCTAGCTGATGTCCAACAATACCTGTCGCATCAGCCCGTCCGATACGAGGGTCGCAGCCTGCTGGAGCGGGAAGTAGCGCGCTTCGGCGATCTCGTCAGGATCGGGATCAAGGACACCAGATAGCGAAATCCTGTAGAAGAGCATGATCCAGTGCAGTCTGCTTGTCTCTCCCAGCTTTGCTCTCACATCGAGAAACGACTTAATGCGTCCTTCTACCCGCAGTTCTTCGCGCATCTCTCGCAGCAGTCCCTCCTGCGGTCCCTCCCCGAAGCGGAGGAACCCTCCCGGAAGCGACCACCTCCCCTCTGTGAGACCACGGCTCCCCTTTACCAGGAGGATCATGCCACGGTCGATCGATATCCCTTGTTCGACTACCGGCTACCTGGTGGAAACAGCATAATCTGGGAAAATAGCTGGGGACACCGCAGAC
>JAGGXO010000143.1 GCA_021163015.1 Candidatus Bipolaricaulota bacterium | reverse complement strand
CGCTCCCACTTGAGAGGGCTGTCCCGGTGGAAGACAATCCGCAACCTGCGATCCTGGGCAAATCCTAGGTCGAGCCGGTCCTTCCCTTCAAGCCTGATAATTCGCGCCTCAGAGATGGAGAAGGACCTCTCCCTCACATGCAGTGCCCCATCGCGATAAACTACCTCTCCAGAAGCTACGTGGGAGAGTTCTTCCCCTCCAACAAGGAGATCGACAGAGCCAATTGACGCGAGAGTGCCTGTGCCCAAGAAGAAATTACTCTCTGTGAGGAAGGAGACAAACTCTCGCAGCGGAACAGCGGTCCCATCGCTTGCGTGGACGTTCAGGCTTCGATCGAGCAACCACTCGGCGTGGCAGTGATCGCAGACGATCCTGCTCCCATAAGGAGCGATCCCTCCGATGGTGCCACAGGCGGGGCAAGCCCAGACGAGGCGCTCCAGGCCACGAGTGCTGCGGGGAAAGACTGTAGTACCAGCTTTATTGGTTCTGATGCGCGGGAACACATTCTCGATCTGATCGGACAAGGACGCCGCAAAGAAGTGTACAGCAATCCTGCCAGGGAGCGGGTATGAACTCCAGCGGGGGTATGCGGCGTAGCTTCCCTCAATCCTAGCTGCGACAATCGGCACGTTTGCCCGCTTGAGCAGCCGCACCACGGTCGTATTGATCGGGAGAGGATTGCCATCCCATGTGCGCTCCCCTTCCGGGAAGATCCCAACGATATCACCCGTCTTGAGTGCCGCCAGAAACGCCCGCACCGAGGCAGAGTCCACTTTGTAACGGCTAGTGGGGATCGATCCCATACCGTTGAAGAACCACCTTCCAAGACGCGTTCTCATCATCTCCCCCGTTGTGAAGAAACGAACATAACGATTGCATGCGGCAACGAGAAAGACAGGATCGAGATATGAGGCGTGGTTGGAGAGCAAGATGCACGGCCCGCTGCGTGGAACGTCCTCCTCTCCCTTCACGGTGACTGAGTACATAATGTGCACGATCACCTTTCCCACAAGATAGACGATTGCATAGACGATACTCGGACCGGGGATATCCCGCTGAGAGTGGAAGAAGAAAGGCACATCCTTCTTGTACTGGCGGTATTCTTCGCCATAGCGACGCACAAGAACTCCCTCTTCATGCAGGCGGGCATACAGGATCCACAACAGAGCGAAAGCTGGCACGACGATCATAACACCTGCGAGTGAACGCACGATGAGGCTCAGCCCAAGAAGATAGAGGGTGAACGCCAGGTACAGTGGGTGACGGGAAAGAGCATACGGCCCTTCACGCACTAGTCTCACCGGCGGCATGAATGCGAGAGGGAAGCCTCCCCCACGCAGGTAGAGCGTGGCGACGCACCAGGAAGAAATGGCAATGCTCCCAAAGAGTAGAAGGCCTCCAATTGGAACTGCAACCTCCGCTGGAAGAGAGGAGAAGGACAGCAACAGATCCGCCTTGTGAGCGACAAAGAGAAGAAGCGCTGGCAGCACTACCCAGTACATAAGAATCGCCAACTGAAGCTTGAACCTCCTTTGTAGATTCATTCTCTGCGCGCTCATTGCTCTCTATCACTCCCTGTGATGCCGCCCTGCGAGTATTCTACAGCAGGATGGAATACCCGCCACCCGCCAATTCTCCACTGAGACTCATCAACAAGCGCACCTATCTGCTTGCCCAACTACCGAAGGTCCAGCAATAATGTATATCGCAGGGGCATTGTCCTGTTACAGGCATTCTTGCAGGAATCTCAACAATACTTGAAACTTGTCGCCCATCATGTATACTTCTCACCGCTGTACTAATCTTGGCGCTGGCAAACAAACAGAGTGCTGGCAGAACCCTACTACGCACAAGGAGGCGTAACATACTATGAGCCCGACCGTATATGGTGCTGTGTGGACGCGCCCCGCTGGGGTCAGTCGTTAGACTCTTAGCAAATCTCTGACTAACGCCCTTCCCATCTGGGTATGTCCAATCAAGCTGTGGCATGATGGATTGTATCCATGATTCTTCCGCCGCAGCATCCCACCAAACCACTAGTCTGTCTATCAGGCACAGCTCTGCATAGCGCAAAGCTAAAGCCTTCTAGCCAGTTAACCCGCTACGGCGGAGGACCACTGTTGCCAATATGGCAAGCGAGGTGACAGCGTGTTGGACTACTACAACTTCGAGATGCTGGAACGATTGAGACAGGAGCAGCTTCCTGCCAAATTGGAGGCTCAACGGCACCTCAGACGAGCGCTAGCGCGCAAGAAGTTGCACCGCTCATTGCGGCGCATACTTGCTTGCGGAGTCTCATGCGAAGACATTGTAAGAGAGCTGATGCTCATCTGGCAAAGCAATCCTGAGAGCTAAGTGATTCGTTGACCGGAAGGGGAGCCACCCCTTCCGGTCGATCTCTATTTGACGCTTCAGGCTCTGCGGTGGATGATAAGTAAGCCTCATGATCTATGAGAGATACCCTTCCTCATGCCCCTCCGGCAATGGGCAGGAGGTAGAGGAGGATCGCCAAGTAGTGGCAGACACTCCCTCCCAGGACGAACAGGTGCCAGATGGCGTGGTGAAAGCGGAGCTTCTTCCATCCGTAGAAAGCAATTCCCCCTGTATAGAAGAGTCCCCCAGCCATAAGAAGGATGATCCCCTCGCGCGGCAGTGTCACAAGAAGCTTGCGGAAGATGATGATCACAAGCCATCCCATTCCAACGTAAGGAACAACTGAGAGCTTTCCAAACCACCCCTTGAACACGACCTGCAGCACCGTACCCAGGAGAGCCAGCCCCCATACGATTCCAAGCAGCAGGAATCCCTGCGTATTATGAAGAGCAATCAACAGAAATGGCGTGTACGTCCCAGCGATTAGGAAGTAGATCGAGCAGTGATCAATTATGCGAAAGACCCGCTTTGCACGTGGGGGGCGCAGGCTGTGATATAGTGTTGATGCTAGATGCAGTAGGATAAGGCTTAGTCCGTAGATTGTGACACTGGCAATCGATATCGGGCTGTTTTCGCGAACCGCAGACAACACAAGAAGCACGAGCCCAGCAATGCTCACCAGCGTACCCACACCATGGGTCACAGCATTGGCGACCTCTTCACTCAATGTGTATTGTGTCCATGGTTCGCCAGAATGGTTCCTGTTTGCTTTCACGCCACAAATGGTAATCCCGGAGAGTCCTCGTTACAAAGACCGGCCATCCGCAGACTACACTTTGATCGATTTCCACGTTCCTGTGCGGAACTTGGCGGCCATCAATGAGGACATCATTATCCAGTACACAAGCTCGCCCAACCATGCGCCGGTGATTCCCAAGTGGGCGCGGATCCCCAGCAGATAGGCGACGGGAAGATAGAAGAGAGAGCAAACAAGTACCTCAGCGAGCATCACATAGCGGGTGTTCCCCGCTCCCTGCAAGGACTGTTCGAGGACCAACGATATTCCACCAAATGCCTGGGTGAGTCCAAGGAATACTAGGGGAATCCGTCCGAGGGCAATTACGGCAGGATCTGACGTGTAGATCATGAATATGAACCGCGGAAACGCAACGAACAACAGACCAACTGCGGCCATCAAATAGGCAGCGAGTTTTGCCGCGTCCCAAGCGAACACCTCCGCTTCATCCGGTTTCTTCGCCCCCAGGTTCTGGCCGACAAGCGTCATCGCGGCCACGCCAATACCGATCGCTGGCATTATCGACAAGCCGATCACCGAGCGGATTATGTTGCTCGCTGCAAGCTCCAAGGTTCCAATTCGGGCAACAATTGAGAAGAAGACGAAGAAACTTCCATTAGACATCAGCCTCTGTCCCATCACGGGTAGAGATAGGCGAACAATAGGTTGAATGCGAGAAAGGGCGTGCACAAAATGGCGATAGAGGCGGTAAACCTCGCGATACTTCGGCATCAAGCTGATACCCAGGAAATATGCAGATCCAAAGGCTGTGGCAAGCGAAGAAGCGATCGCAGCACCAGCAATTCCCATCTTAGGAGACCCAAGGTTCCCGAAGATGAGCGCGTAGTCAAGAAGGATGTTGGATACCGTAACGATAATAGCCGAAACCAGCTGCTGCTTGGTGTCGCCAATGCCATTGTAGAATCCGCGATAGACCATGTTCAGCAGGAGAAAGACAGCCCCGAGGAAGCGGTAGCGCATATAGATCGCTCCAAGGGAAACGACATCACCATGTTGAGAAAGGAAAGGGGAGAGGCCCTGAGCAATCGCTCCGCTAGCTAGGACAAGTGGTATACCAGCCAAGAGCGCGAGCATGATCCCAGCGTTTAGCACCTGTCCACACTGCAGCAGTTCGCCCTCACCGTAACGCCGCGCAGTGAGCGTCTGAACCCCAATCCCGATTCCCGCAATGGAGAAGACTATCGCAAAGTAGGCGACACCGCTGATTCCAGCCGCTGCAAGAGGGGTGGATCCAAGGCGCCCGAGCATCGCTGTATCGACAACATTCAGCAACGTAATGGAGATCATTCCCAGCGCCACCGGATAGGCAAGACGGATTACCTTGCGTACTCGCACCGGATGCGGACGCATTCTCCTCAAGATCTTCGAGAAGCTTGCCACACTCATCCCTCCTCCAGCATGATCCCGGTGTTTCTCACACTGCCTATCTGCACCAACAAGACCCCGACGACAGCCGTCGCCACCCCCAGCCCCTTCAGCAAACTCAGTCTGGTTCCCATGATGAGTACTTCCGCAAAGAGTGTTATCACGGGAATGAAACTCGCTGTCGCCGCTACTTGCGTTGCTGACAGGTGCGTGAGGGCATAGTGAAGAGCAAGGAATGCTCCAGCCGAACAAAGGATGCCGAGAAAAAGAATCTCCGATACCTGCATCGCAGTGATCGCCGTCACCCAGCTCCAGGTATCCATTGCTGCCAGCGGAGCGAAGATCACAAGCGAGAAGAGAAACTGATAAAACGTCAGCTGTAAGGGAGTGATCCGCCGCAGAACATCCTTTATCAACACCGTTCGCACCGCCGCGCACATCACCGCTCCGAACACGAGCACGTCGCCGAGCACACTCGCCCCTGGTTCGTGCAGCCCAGATACGACAAGGAGAAATATCCCAACGTAGGTAACGGCAAGGCCAAACCCTTTTCGCAACGTCGCACGCTCCTGACGTTTGCCGAGCGCGATGAGGAAGACCACGGTAGGGATGGCGGCTATGATCACGGAAACATGGCTCGGCTGCGTGTTTGCAACGCCAAAGGTTTCAAACAGGAAATAACCAATCGGGCTCAGAAGTGCCAGACCAGCAAGAACGGCAAGATCGCGCCAGGAGATGGCGAGTGCCCGCATCGCTCCCCCGATCGCGCCAAGAATAATCGTGGCCACACTGAACCTTAGGAACAGGAGGGTGAACACAGGCACATGCGAAACCACATCCTTGATCGCCAGGAAGGAGAGACCCCACACAAGCATCGCAAAGCCAAGGGCAAGATAGACAGATACAGATGTTCTATAGTTGGTCACCACCCCTCCCTCTTCTTCAAAGCACGTCATTGTGCAGGATCGGATTGTCGTGTCTTGCAGACCATCACGCAACCCACTCACTGATGGAGACACGTGTCTTCTGCAGCCGTTCCCATCCGTGTGGAGCAAGTGAAAGCTTGCCGCTAATATCAACCTTGAGTGTGCGCGACTTTCTTGAGGAGGAGCCATAGACCGTATTGCCGACATCCTTGGAAGGGCCGAGGAAGAGCTTGCAAATGGCAGAGTAGACCAAGCAAACAAGCTTGTGTTGAACGCCATCTATTTGGATGCCTCGCGTGCTGATGCCTAGGTCATGCGAGCTCGCATCGCGCTGGATCCACAAGTTGCGCAGGATGCTTGGCAACGTGCCGTCTCCCTCAATCCCAGCTACGCCCTCGTTGAGCATCGTGGCCAAAGCGAGACAGCTAGCAAGTTGGCGAAAAGTCGCTGGCCGACCAATAAGAGCAACCTGCGCCTGTCCGGCTCGCTGGGGTTGTTCGTGGCTCAGCGTCTGGCATTTGGGGTCATCGTTCTCCTTTCTATCATATTTTCCACCTACCTTGGCCTCGACATGGCGCGTGGCACAGCTTTCTACCCCGCCATCGGAGAAGCTGGCCGAAGTACTGTTTCCTACCTAGCACACATAGCGCATGGCAACCTTGGCCACTCGGATGACAACTCAACGGTGGCGCTCCTCCTTATCCTAGGAGTGCTGTTCATCGTCGTGAACCTTCCCCATATGGAACATCCTTCCCAGGGGCAAACGACAATGCAAGTGGTGTGGGGATACTTCTTGAAGCGATCCGCACTATGCAGGAGTCTGACTACAAGCCCTACAAGACTTTCCTCTTTGTCGCTTATAGCGGAGAGGGTTCCGAAGGCGGCCACGACGCGCACAAGCCCGAACCCTCTCAATTCCTCCGCTCCGCTGCCTTCTTCTCGTCCTCCTACAAGATCGAGACAGCGGTTCGTCTACGTGGTCTCGGCGCAGGAGATGGACGAGGATTGGCCCTGTTCTCACCCGGGAACCTCCGCCTCATGCACTTGTTTGAGGACGCAGCCAATCGAATGAACGTCCGGGCGAAGCCCGTCGAGGACGCAGTGGATATGAGCATCGTATTCGCTGGGAAGACTGTCCGCGACAGTGGTCAGGAATCACCCGACATCACCATGAGCTGGCAGGGATGGGAGAAGACATCACGCACTCCCTCGGACACAACCGATACCATTTCGCGAATGAAGATCGAGAAGGCCGGTCGTACACTAGCGCTGGCACTGATGATCATTGGGCGCGAAACCAACTACTGACCCTAGTCAGCAGAATGCTACAGTTTCCTCTCGACGACCATGATG
>JAGGXO010000108.1 GCA_021163015.1 Candidatus Bipolaricaulota bacterium | reverse complement strand
TCAACCTTGATCGTCTCGATCGCGTGCATGTCAGGAAGGTTGCCCACTTGCGGCAACCGCGGCAGCTCATCGATCGGCTCGACACGCATTCCAGGGAGAACCTCGGTCATGCACGACTTCACCGGAACGTCGTTTGCGATCACCAGGCACTGAGAGCACTGACCGTTAGCGCAGAATATCCCCTGCGGTGCCCCGTCCTTTGGATGATGACCGAAGATACGGACTCCATTGGCGAACAAAGCCGAGGCGATCATCTCTCCCTTGTTTGCCGACAATTCCTGACCTTGCCAGAAGAACGTTACCCTATCTTGCCTGGGAATTGGCAAGATAGGGTGGTTATCGATGCGATATGTTGTCATCTTCTCCTCACCAGCGCTAGTTTGTGTTCCGCGGACAGATACGTCGCGGAATAGTACATCTACTCATCTCTTGGTGCCAGATTGAAACCGGAGGGAAATGGATCGTCGTCTGTGAGGATAAGGGAGCCGATCGCGGTCACGTACGCGGATCCCGTTATCTCTGGGATGATTCCCGGAACGTTCCCCACCGTCGTTTCTGCCGCGACCTTTCCGGTGAATTCTGTACCCAGGATGCCCCGATAGCGATAGTCCTTCCCAACAGGGAGCTTTCCCACTGCGTGCAGAAAAGCCATCTTGGCGCACGTTCCCGTTCCGCACGGCGAACGATCGACCTGCCCATCCCCGAATACGACTACATTCCTGTCCGGATCGCCCTCATCGTAGAATTCAACAAGGTCAACGCTTAGCAGCGCACCTGTCTCTGGGTGGTGTACCCTGGCCTGTTGGTTGTCCCAAGCGCGGATCTCCATCCCGGTATCGACGAGCTTGTTCAGGTGCTTTCTCTCGACTTGCAGCCCGATCGATGCTGCATCAACCAAGGCAAACAGGTTCCCTCCGTACGAGAGATGAACTGGGATCCCGTTCCAATCTAGATCGTGCAGGTAGAACGAAGGGACGTTTTGAAAGGTGACGCGGCTCACCTCTCCATTTGTCCGGTCCGCGCGGCAACGAACGAGTCCGGCCGGAGTGTCGAGCACGATTTCATCCCGCACGGTCTGGCCGAGAGTAACAAGGGCGGTGACCACCCCGATTGTTCCGTGCCCACACATGGCAAGCGTTCCCTTGTTGTCCAAAAATACCACTCCGAAATTCGCTTCGGGATTTACCGGAGGGGTGATTATCGCCCCAAACATATCGTGGTGACCGCGTGGCTCATCGAGCAGAAACCCGCGCAAGGATGCACCGTCTGTCTCCAACCAGTGACGGCGATCGATCATGCTTTCGCCGGGAATGGGCGGAAGGCCGCCAGTGACGACGCGCGTCGGTTCCCCGGCGGTGTGCGTATCCACGATCTGTACGAAGCGACGCAGTCTCAACCTCTTTTCTCCATCAATTCCTCTACGGGAACGTAGTCATGTGCGTATCCGAAGTAGCGTGGCCCAAATGTTGCGATCCCCCGATCTGTTCTCATCCGTTCGTGCGCGGGTATGAGGAGAACAGCGCCGCGATATCCGTAGCGCACGATATCCGTGCGAATCGGTTCGCCTGTTGCCGGATCGAGGATGCAGATCAGATCCGGTGGCATGCACCGGACGTCGCCATCGATCTCGATTGTCAGCCACTCGTTTTGGAACCCGATGGTCGCGACATGGTCCTTGAAGTCATCGGTTCCCTCCATGGTGATCCGCCCAAGGGAGAAGCCCTTCGTCTTTTCAGCGCCGAATTCGCGGTCGATATCGATGATCTTCCCCTGGAAGGCACGGAACCCACCGGTCAGTTTCAGAGCTTCGGAAAGGGGATCGAGGTGCTTTTCTCGTGCATTGAATATGCTCTTCCCCAGATCCCAAGCCATGGAGATGGAATGAAGGATCGCTGAGTCTTTGATCTGCCTTCCTGTCATCGGATAGCCGGCGATCCAGGATATTCCTCCGTAGGCCATCGCCGCATTGCGGATGATCCGTTCGGTAATCAGCGCATCGGAGGCGTCACATATCGTCACATGTCCCTTCTCGTCCGCGGCGGCCGTCGGCGAAGGGGAGACGCCGTGCGTGTAGAACGACGTCATCTGCAGCTCGGGGAAGGCGCGTCCCATTCCATCGGCATCGATCACGGGAACGCCAACCGCCCCAGCAACTGCCATCGGAACTGGGGTGTTGACCCCACCTGCCTCCGGCGGGATCACAGCCTGAATCGACTGTCCCATATAGCGGCGAAGGGCATCGTAGCACCAGAAGAGTTCTTGGCCGTTCGGTGGTTTCTCCGTGAGGACCAGCGCCGCCCCCAGACACCCGGCAATCGTCGCCAGGGCGTCGTCGGGCATCGCTTCAGGATCGATAAGGAGAATCTCATGCCCCTGCTCGACCACGTTGTACGCCCACAGCAAACCGATCTCAGGATCTCCTCCCCCACCAGTGGCAAGGATCGATGCTCCGAGGGTGATCTCTGCAAGGGCCTGTTTATCGATTACCCGAAACTCTTCTACGCCCCAATCTCTAAGGATGTCTCTTGCTCCCACTGTTCACTCCTTTTCTTGCGTCAATCCTCGCGGGGCACTTGTTAGAAGCTCGCACCCGGAATCAGTGACGACGACCATGTCCTCCACCCGGGCCGCACCCACACCCGGCACGTAAACTCCCGGTTCGACGGTCAGCACCATTCCGGGCTCGAGTATCATATCGACCCCACGATCGATGATCGGTGCCTCGTGCGTCGAGAGGCCAACGCCGTGTCCGGTAAGATGTGGAAAGAACTTCCCATAACCGGCGTCTTTGACGACGGTGCGTGCTGCGGCATCGACATCGCATGCGGCCACTCCTGAGC
>JAGGXO010000097.1 GCA_021163015.1 Candidatus Bipolaricaulota bacterium | reverse complement strand
GAAAGAAGAGTCGTCTCCATATCCTGCGCCGTAAGATCCGACTGGATCAGGAGAGAGGAGAGAGCGATCTCACCAGCCACCCGCAGTCCTTCACTCGCACCAGTAGATGCCAGGTCTTCAAGCTCCGCCTGTGTCTTAGGGTTAAAGGAGAGATAGAATCCAGCAAGTGCCTCGCCGGCTGCGTAAGCTAGCTCGTCGCTGTCATTTGTCACTGCCTGCTCTTCCAGGTCCGCTGCCTTCGAGGACTTACGCATCATGAAGTAGTAAGCCTTGGCCGCAGCAAGGCGCATCTCATGCGTCTCACCGTTTGTCGCCAGGTCCTTCAGGTAGTCAGTGAGGACAAAGTCCTCTGCGTCACTCGTCTTCGTTATCAAGTACTGCTGCACGGGCATGATGGCTGCAGCGCGAACCATGGGATCAGATGTCCCAGTCAGGATCGCCATCAATTCATCTTCCGTCTTAGCGCGGTAGAGAATCGCCAGCGCTCCGCTTGCGGCAGTACGCAAACCGATCGTGCGGCCATTCGCCGCCATCTCTTCCAAATCAGCAGCCGTCATCGTTTCCGCATAGGAACTGGCAAGGGCCATCCCTGCGGCAGCGCTAATCTCGGGAATCAGTTCATTCGATGCAATAGTTTCCAGGCTAGATACGGTATAGCCCAAGCCAAGAACCGAAAGCAGGGCAACCGCACACGTCACAACTACCAGTGCCCGAAGGCCGGAAAACTTCATTCTTGTACCTCCCTTTACTCGTTTGAATGCGCCAAGACCGTCTGTATGTGCCCTTCTCACCACCTCCAAGGAAGTGATTATCTAGTGGAGTGCTTGTTCCGCACTTAATTACGACGATTGTACCATACATGACTGGTACCTGTCAATACTCCAGGCACAGTTATTTGCAGAGTAGAACCGAAGAAACTAGTGTTTCCTCGATCTCCTTCCGTGTCTTTCCAAAGACCCTCTTGAGTGCTGCATCGACCGATAAGTAGAGGCCAAGAGGGGAGGTGGCAATCCACACTTCTCGTACGTCCTGCACGCTGTTATCGAGAAGATACCGAAGCATCAACCCTGCCTCGATCTTGATCGTTTTCTCATCGGCTACGCCGAAGTCAACTCGCGTCAATGGGATCCAAGTGCCTTCACTGCACAGCGCGCACGCCTGCTCCACAAGCTCATCCTTGCTGCAAGAGAGCGCGACAGCAAGGCCTGAGCGCAGGAGACGGGAGTAGGTATCGTTGCCCCAAGCATAAGCAGGAAGCACTCGCGCCATGTCATAGGCTATGTCGTCGGCAGCCATGATATGCAGCATTCCATTCTGCACCGAAGACAGCGGCACAAGCCCTTCGCCCACTTGGAGAGACTCCGAATCACCATACACAAAGACCACCAAGGGCTGAGGAACATCGGTTCCATCTAGTGCAAGTTGGTCAATGATTCGCACATATACTCGCTGTGCCCTGGAAATAAGCTTCTGGCTATTCTCCGCCGAGATGTGAGGCGAAATCACAAAACGCAATCCATTTCGATTCGAGACACTCCAATCTGCGTACAGATCAACGTAGTTCTGTAATTCTCTCTTCTGTTTCTGATCCTCTAGCCTGCTTACAATCTCCTTTGCCTCGTCCATCTCTCCGACAGATACGGCGCAGCGTCCGGCCAGAAACAGAGCCTCCTGGGATGAATCGTTCGCCATAAGCTCCCGCGCCAGATTCCAAGCGACATCCGACTTTCCGTCTGCCAGCAAGTAATACACCTGAAGATACTCATAATCACTCGCCGTGCTTCCCTCGTCCCTACCCGTGGCGTACCAAGCGTTCCCAAGATCGGCTATCGACACGCCCTCAACACGCGCGAGGAGCCTCTCCGTGCTCCCTTTGCCCCAAATGCGCTTCAATTCTCTCATCCCGCCCATGTGCTCAATCAAGTACTGAACAAAGGATGCCGCCTCCAAAGCGCCAATATCAGAGAGCGTATCTGCTTCGCTTGCAGATAGATCGAGTAGCTTCTTGTAGTCGGCCAGTCCGATCAATACGCGCGAGTACGGGGAGTCGTAGCGCTCATAGATCGACTCGGGGAAGCCTCCCCTGTTCTCCATCAGGATCAGCTCCTGCAATGGGTGATAAAGACGCCGCGGAAGCGCAGCGATGACGGCATGGAAGTTTCGGTCCGGATCTGAGGCATAGAGCGACACTCCGTGCTCCAGCAATCGAGATCCGCACTGTCCCCAGCCAAAGGCAAGGACCAGTTCTGCCAAGCGTCGGCGCGGTGATTCACTGGCCAGCAGGTCAAACGGGGCGATATATCCACCCCTTGATTCCGGGTTCTTTCTCTTGGCAATCGATGATTGCATCGATGAGAGATCATCGTGAACAAAAACATCGATCGGGTCGGGGATGAGATCAGGATCGACCTGTAACAGGTCTACGAGTTCGCCCAGATCGTGTTGAAGCTGTTTAGCAAGCGCTATGCGGTCAGCAATGCCTGCCGCATCTTTCTGATACCATAGGTTGAAGTGAGCAACGTGAAACTGAACGGTTCCCGTCTGTTCTGGTGCGGACATGGGCTCGATGAACAACCAAATTACAAGAACGACTATACCAATTGCCACTGCTGCAACAGCAAATCCTCCGATCAAACCAGCAAGCGGCTTCTTCTTCATCCTGCGCCACAGAGAATGCCCATTCATATCCAGGAATTATACCTTGGGATAGAGAACTCGCATGCAAATGAAGTACCCCGCCGCAAGCGGACGGTGTATCAAGAAGCTTTGTGAGAAGCACGCCCCAAGGGGCGGGGAATCAACCCCTGCAGGGGATTGAAAGCGTGGGGCACGACGCTATACTTACCTAGTGAGGTTGGGTTCGGCCGAACTCTGCATTGAAGTACCCCGCCGCAAGCGGACGGTGTATCAAGAAGCTTTGTGAGAAGCACGCCCCAAGGGGCGGGGAATCAACCCTGCAGGGGATTGAAGGAATCCGAACGGGAGGAGGGCCTACGGGTACTCAGGATTGCATCCTGCTCAACACCGAATTCTGTCACCGGAGCATTGGAGACGTATGGCTGTAATGAAGTGCACGCAATTGGTGCCAGCGCGATCAATCAGATCGTGAAGGGCATTGCCATAGCTCTGTCAAGAAGAACGCGGTCGAGCCGATCAAGGTCATTCATGAAACTATCAATCGTAGGAGATGAGAAGACAGGGATACGGTTTATCATCGAAAAGCAATACTCATCTCCCGTCATACGGTTATCATGCTAATTACATCTATTGAAACATTGCTCGCTGATGCTTGGGCCAGACTCAAGCTAGCGCCCGTCTCCTTTTCGGTCGATCCTTCCGAGAGACCGGAGTACGGCGATTTCTCCTCGAACATCGCCATGGCCGGGGCTAAAACGGCCGGGATCCCCCCGCGCGATCTCGCCGCGCGGATCATCGCCTTTCTGCCGGATGACGTGTTCACGCGGGTCGATGTGGCCGGACCTGGGTTCATAAACCTCCACCTCAAATCGGAGATGATACACTCCTGCCTCAAGGGGATACTCGACGATGATGAGAACTTGGCGCCCCCTCAGATCGGAAAGGGGACCAGCATGCAAGTGGAGTTTGTCAGTTCGAACCCCACCGGACCGCTCACCGTTGGGCACGGTCGGCAGGCGGTACTCGGTGACGTCCTCTCCTCACTCTACGAAAGCCTGGGCTATAACGTGACACGCGAGTACTACTTCAACGATGAAGGCCGGCAGGTCGATCTCCTCGCCCAGTCCCTGTGGGCGCGGTACCGCCAGTCATGCGGCGATGATGCGTCAATCCCCGAGGAAGGGTATCAAGGCGGCTACCTGATCGGGATCGCAAAGGAGATCAAGGACGACATCGCAGACGCATATCCCGTCTTCGATGACGACGCAAAGGGATTCTTCCGGGTGCGCGGCGTGAGCATAATCAAAGATATGATCAAGGATGACCTAGCCCAGCTCGGAGTGAAGTTTGACAACTGGTTCAGTGAAGCTGATCTTCATCGTCGTGGCGAGGTCGATGCCGCGCTGGAGGCGCTGAAGGAACGTGGCGGGACCTACGAGCAGGACGGCGCTATCTGGCTGCGAGCCGAGGATAACGGGGGGATTAAAGACTCCGTCCTCATCAGAAGCGACGGGAGACCAACGTACCTCATGGTCGACATCGCCTACCACATGGACAAGTTTCGCCGGGGCTTCGGCCGCGTCATCGACGTTCAGGGGGCTGATCATCACGTTGAGCAGTCGTGCATGCAAGCAGCGCTCAAGATCCTCGGCTATCCACAGGATTTCTTGAGCTACGCTGTGCATCAATTCGTCAGCATCGTCGAAGGAGGGAAGACCCTGCGCATGTCGACCCGCGCTGGACGTTTTGTCCTGTTGCGCGATCTCACGCGCGAGCTTGGTCGCGATGTCGTCCGCTACTTCATGGTCGCTCGCAAGCCGGAAACGCACCTGCAATTCGATCTAGATCTAGCCCGCGCAGAATCGCTCGACAACCCGGTGTACTACATCCAGTACGCCCACACGCGCATCGCCTCCATCTTCCGCAAGGCGGATACAATAGCCGATCCTCGCAAAGTTGATCTATCACCGCTGCAGGCGACAGCCGAGCTTGATCTCATCAAGCAGCTGGACTCTTTCCCTCAGGTCATTGAAGAAGCGGCCCTGCGCTTCGCCCCACATCTTCTGGCGGAATACGCCCTCAACCTGGCGCGCGCGTTTCACGCCTACTACGCCGACCACCGCGTCCTAGGGG
>JAGGXO010000147.1 GCA_021163015.1 Candidatus Bipolaricaulota bacterium | reverse complement strand
GTGTAATGGACTCATTTCACCACGAAGGAGTCAAAGAACAGAGCCCTTGATTGCATTCATCGTGGCCTTCGTGCTCTTTGTGGTGAATTCTCTTTAGCATTCGTCTCGGGCGAGCTTAGCGCCACGCTGCCTGATCAGAATGATAAGAACACATCCTTAACCTAGCTCAGCGCATGCTCGGTCTTTCGCAGCCGCTGCACGAGTTCCTCGAGCATCTCCACCGCGATGTCTGGAGTGACCGCGATAATCCCCTTAAGGGCCCTTAGGGAGAGGACCAAGCAGATCGTGTCTTCAGTTGCGACTACATCCGCCGATCTGGGCGCACCGTCGAGGAGAGCCATCTCGCCGAAGAAGTCTCCTGGACCGAGCTTTGCCACAGTCTCTCCGTCACGTATCACCTCGGCTGCACCCGACAAGATTAGGTAGAATCCCGTGCCAGTTGTTCCTGCGCTGACAATCCTCGTGCCGGCGGGGAACTCCTTACTGACTGCCTTTTCGGCAATCGCATCAAGACCCTTCTTCGTCACTCGGGAAAACAGCGGCGCTTTCGCAATAAGACCGGCGATTTCGTTCTTCTCCATCTGTTGGTTCCTCCTCTTGTGTCAATCTCCTACTTGGGGACGATGTCTCAAGCCTTCACTGTATGATATAATACGGAAGAACCTTTTCCAACTGGGGTGTGAAAGAAAGTGTCCTGGAGTACCACGCTCAAGAATCGGCAGCAAATACGCGCTCGCATCGATGCGGGTGAGCAAATTGCGGTAATGTTCAGTGATATCCGTGATTTCACATCGTACACCGCGCGCGAGGGGGACCGTGCCGCCTATGAGCTTTCTCATATACATGAAACGATACTGAGGGAACAGATCGAGGAGAGGGACGGGATAGTTGTCAAAACGATGGGCGATGGAATCATGGCCGCATTTGCAGAGCTGTCCCCCGCAGTCCACTCTGCGATAGAAATACAAAGAGCTATCAGGCAGCGAAACGCGGAACATCCAAGAGAGTTGATCGACATCGGCATCGGCCTTGCAAGCGGAACTCCAATCATGACTGAAGCTGACCTGATAGGCCATTCCGTCAACCTATCCCAACGCGTGTCAAGCCTTGCCAAGGGCGGGCAGATACTTGCCACCAAGGAATTTGCGCAAGAGACTCTACCGGAAAAGGAGTGTCACTACATCGCACTGGGAAAACGAGAACTGAAAGGCCTGGGCGCGCTTCATCTCTATGAGGTAACATGGATGTCCGAGGTCGCTCGCCTCACTGATCGCGATGACAACCTTACGCTGATACTAACGGACCGAGGCACGATAGTGGCGGAGTTGTCGAAAGAAATGCACGCACAGATTGATAATGCCATATCACATCTCGAACATGGCTCAGCCGACAGCCATCTATCATCGCTCCTGCAACGGGGAATTGCACGATTCACAAGGACAATGATCGACAAGTCACTGAATGCAGCCGGCATAGCCCGCGAACAATCAGTCGACGCCATAGACCTTTCGATCGACCGCGATCAAGTGGTCATGCATGCTGGAAGAAAACCAATTCGTCTAAACGGTGTAGATATTGCGGAAGCTGCTGCGTTCCGTGAGAAGATGATCGAGATGAAGAAGAAACTACACGGCAAGCACGCTGATTAGCCAGTGACCCTGTGAGGTGGTGAGACGCATGAACAGAGCTAGCCCAGTATCATTACTCTTGGTCCTAATTACGCTGGTATTTGTGGCCAGCATCCCTTCCTATTGCGAAATAGCCCCTGCCGGGGTTCTTCCTACGCCTGCAACCGGTGAAGGGGCCATTAGCATATCGCTGGACAGCGATACATACGCCCCAGGAGACAGAATCAAGATCAGGGTTGAGGCAAAGAGCGCGGGATTCCTCTATCTGTACGACATCGATCCTGCAGGAGCGATCACTCTTCTCTACCCCAATCGCTATCAACCAGATGCGTCTGTCAGCCCAGGTATAATCAGTCTTCCTGGTGCGGGGTACCACCTTGTGGTCGGTGGCCCGGAAGGACTTGAGACGGTCGTCGCCATTCTCGCACAAGCACCAATCGATCAATTGTCGCCGTCATCGAAGGAAGCGTTTCGACCACTTGACATGAAACCACAGGCTCTCGTTACGGAACTTTCCACGGCACTTGCCCCTACCACATGGACCTCAGCTTGGGCTCAATTCACCGTCTACCAGCCGAAGGGGATCGTGCACATCGAATCCCAGCCAACCGGCGCAAGGATCCGTGTGAACGGCCACGACCGCGGTCTAGCTCCCAACGATCTCATCCTTCCAGCGGGCAAGGCTAAGGTCACACTGATCAAGAGTGGATATGAGCCGTTCAGCGAAACGGTCGTGCTTCACGATCAGGACATGATCGATATAGACGCTCGGCTGCAGGCAGCGATGCCTTATCCTGGAAACTACGCCGTTTCGCTTCCCATCTTCTTCGGAGTCGATGTGGGGATGGATAGCATCGGGATGGAGATCGGGATTGCCCATGCCGTTGGCATAGCAACGGCGCTTCGCTTCACCGGAGATGCTGCGCCTGCCCCAGGAGAGACGTACAACTATGGCCCCGAGTTAGACCTCGACTTGCGGTTGCACCTGCACGTAGCAGAGAGGGTTGCGGTGGTGCTGGGCGGTGGAATCGGCTTACAGAACACGGCACTCGCTCCAACAGTCACAGACGGCATGTCCGCCCTAGCGATCACCATCGAATCAGACGTGGAGACAGAACTCTTTCCAAGCTTCGTCCTCGGTCTAGATGTTGATCTGGGATATGCCAGCATCTTTGCCGGTTACCACCTGCGGCGAGGATTCATCTTTGGGGTTGGTATTCAGTTTTGAGGTTCCTTGTCGTCTAAAGCGGAGAATGAACTTGTGACTCCAAATCATAGAACACCATGATTTCGCCTGTTTATTGCACTTGTAGTCTACAGTAGGATAGAACTCAATGTAGACACAGCCACTCGCTTTCGTAACAAGCTATGCTTGTGTCAAGGGGTAGTATGGTCGATTATCCCTCCAAATGGCGTAGAGG
>JAGGXO010000205.1 GCA_021163015.1 Candidatus Bipolaricaulota bacterium | reverse complement strand
TTATGAAGTCTCCTTTGAAGATTGTTGGCGTGATTTCGCTATTCGGACAAGTTGTGTGTTAGCGACGCCACCAAGGTTCAAAAGGAGGGACTAGCAAGTAGCTATGACAAGAAGAAAGGGGGTTGGGTCCAGCGCAGCCAAACATACCCCCTGAGAATGGTATTTATAAGCATGATGACTCCAGCTTACAGGATAGGCTGGCCGTTGTCAAGACTCCACTGGAGCGTTCCAGCGACGTCTTTGCCGACTGTGGAGCCTCGTCCCTGGATTCTGCAACAGCCCCTTCCCTCTTCAAGGGAATGAAACCTCGAGACCAGAATTGTGGCTGCGCAACCTCCTTCGTGAGAGTATAAGTAGCACGGACCCGCTCTGTCGGAAAAAGAGTCAGCACTTGCGCTGGCAACAGTATCCCAGCATGGCTTACCCTTTCGCTAAGATAGGCGATTGGTTCCCAGATAGCAGGAGAATGCCGGGAAAGGGACGCACTTACTCATGCAGGGCATTGTTATTGCATTGGAGGCTTCGCGTCAATACTATCACTACAGACGTGACAACAACACTTGTGGTTGGTTGATAATTGCCACGGTTACAGCAAGAAGCTAGCCGTGTGGTGATATGCGTCATGAAGGCGCGCAAGCATCCTTAAGATGTGCGTTTCCTCTGAGGAGGAATGATACTGAATGGATCTCAACAAATTCTCACTATTGTTTGAAGAGATTGTCGAAACAGATATCCCGGAATTGACTACCGTGATGACACGCGCTTTCGATGACGACGCTCGAAAGCACTTGGGGCTGGAACGGAGCGGGCCGGAGGGGTATGACAACGGCGGTTTCTTTCGTAAGTGGCTATTCGGTTATGAGGAGACTGTTGGATACAAGGCAGTAGCTCAGGGCATGATAGTCGGTGCTGCGATCGCCTGGATCTTCGAGCACGGGAGGAATGTCTTGGGAACAATTTTCGTCGATTCACCCTATCAGGACCGTGGCGTAGGAACTTCTCTCTGGCAATTCATAGAAAAGACACATTCGGACACCACTATCTGGCGCCTGGGAACACCGAGTTGGGCAATCAAGAATCACTATTTCTACGAAACAAAGTGCGGATTTCATCGAATGAAGGCGGAAGCGGTTGCGGAGTCCACAGACGATTCATGGGTGTACCAGAAGAAAATGCGGCAGACTAGAATGTGAGCTTCTCGAAAGACCAAGTTGACAGGCCAATGATAGATGGGAGTCTGCACAAGGAGCCCTGTGACTCTATGATAAAGACAAAAGTGAATGGCGTTACTGCAACTGAACACACTTGTTGGAGGAGGTCTCGAGTGCTGAAATTTGCTATACTTGCTGCCTTGATCTTGGCTCTTGTGCTGAGCCTTACTACCGGCTGTGGATCTCAACGCACAAATGTCTCTGATCTGTTAGGCCTGTGGGAGGGGAAGATCGAGTATCCCGGACTTGAACTGAGGATTGCCTTTCGCATTACTGAGGGTGAGGATAACCAACTGCAGGCCGTACTGCTTCGCCCCGATCAGACGGATGAGGCAGTTGAGGCAACCAACGTTGTGTTGGACGGTTCGCATCTTCGGATGGAGTTCGAGGATTTGCCCGCCATATTTGAGGGTGACTTCGATCAGAAGAGCAAACAGATCGAAGGAGAATGGACCCAAGGGGAAAGAACCCTGAGCACAACGCTAGCCAGTGTCAAGGAGGTTTCGCATCTAGCAAGGCCACAGACCCCGATTCCGCCGTATCCGTACGTCGAAGAAGATGTAGAGTTTGTCAATGAGAACGCGGGGGCGCACCTTGCCGGAACGGTGACGCTCCCCAATGATGCTGAGCAGGTTCCTGCTGTTGTGTTGATCTCCGGTGCTGGGGCACAAGATCGCGATGGAACTATCTTAGCACACCGTCCGTTTCGTGTTATAGCCGACTACTTGACGCGCCGTGGGGTAGCGGTCCTGCGATATGACGACCGTGGCGCTGGAGCTTCAACTGGCGACCGCATGCAGGCAACAAGTGCGGATTACGCAGACGATGCGCTGGCCGGTGTCGAGTTTCTTCGCAATTATCCGGGTATCGATCCCCAGAAGGTTGGCCTGCTTGGGCACAGCGAAGGCGGGACTATCGCAATGCTGGCGGCAGCCGCCTCGCCAAGCGTAGCATTCATCGTGATGTTGGGAACTCCTGGACTCCCGGGGATGGAGTACAACTTGCAGTTTGAGGAGTCCACAGGACGTGCTCTTGGCCAGAATGATGAGCAGCTCGCTGCAAAACGCGCATTTCAGGAGCGCGTCCTCAAGATAGTGAGCAGTGCAACAGACCTGGAGAAGGCGCGCAAGCAATTGCAGGGGATCTACAGCGAAATTCCTGCAGTGTCGGATGCGCAGGTAAGTGCAACCATTGATCACATTCTCTCTCCCTGGTTCCGCTTCAATCTCTCCTTTGATCCCAGCAAGACGCTGCAGCAAGTTCGCTGCCCTGTCCTAGCAATCTTCGGTGAACTCGATGTGCAGGTTCCGCCGGAGGGAAACCTCAAAGCAATTCAAAGCGCACTGGAAAGGGCCGGGAACCCCAGCTACCGAGTCGTGGAGATGCCTCAACTGAATCACTTCTTTCAGACCGCGAAAACGGGATCTCCACTCGAGTATGGAAAGATCGAGGAAACGATCTCTCTACAGGTGTTGGAACTGATCTATGATTGGATCAGAGAGCAGATGGGCTCCGATAGTCAATCAGTCGGGCAATGAACGCAGAATAGCCAGTGATCAACCATTAGCCAGTAGACGAAGTCAGTGGAAG
>JAGGXO010000191.1 GCA_021163015.1 Candidatus Bipolaricaulota bacterium | reverse complement strand
GAACCGGTAGAGGAAGAAGCTGTCAAGCTAACCTACAAGGAGCTGCACCGCTTGGTGAGTAAGTTCGCCAATGTGCTTAAAGGGTTGGGCGTAAAGAAGGGGGACCGCGTGGGAATCTACCTGCCGATGATTCCTGAAGCGGTAGTCGCAATGCAGGCGTGCGCCCGCATCGGTGCTCCGCACAGCGTCGTCTTCTCCGCATTCTCGCCTGATTCACTGCGCGATCGCATGATCGATGCAGGGGCAAAGGTTGTCATCACCGCCGATGGCTACTACCGGCGCGGCAAGGCGATCAACCTGAAGAAGAACGCCGATGCCGGCGTCGAAGGAACACCTGTGGAGAAGGTAGTCGTCGTGCAGCGCCTCGATGGAAGCGCTTCGATGACCGCCGGTCGCGATCTCTGGTATCACGAACTGATGGAGAAGTCACCTGAGGATTGCCCAGCAGAAGAGATGGACGCCGAGGATCTGGCGTTCCTGCTCTACACTTCAGGGACAACAGGTCAGCCGAAGGGGATTATGCATACCACTGGCGGCTACGCTGTTCAGTCCTACCTGACTGCCAAGTGGAACTTCGATCTCCACCCAGGCGATATATTCTGGTGCACCGCTGATGTCGGCTGGATCACCGGTCATACCTACATCAACTACGCTCCCCTCATGAACGGTGTGACAAGCCTGATGTACGAGGGGTCTCCAGACGCCCCTGACTACGGCCGCATGTGGGCGATTATCGAGAAGCATAAGGTTACTCAGTTGTACACAGCGCCGACCGCAATCCGCATGTTCCTCAAGTGGGGGGATGAGTGGCCGGCGAAGCACGATCTGTCATCCCTGCGCCTGTTGGGCACAGTTGGAGAGCCTATTAACGTCGATGCTTGGCTGTGGTACTTCAATAAGATTGGTGGTGGACGCTGTCCGATCGTCGATACATGGTGGCAGACAGAGACCGGAGCAAACATGGTGAATAACCTCCCTGGAATTGGGCCGTTCATTCCAACTATCGCTGGAAGACCATTCCCAGGCGTGATCGGGGACATCCTCGATGCTGGCGGATCACCCGTCGCTCCCGGAGAAGGCGGATATCTCTCCATCTTCAGCCCATTCCCGCCTGCACTGACACGGGGAATCTACGGTGACATGGATAGGTTCAAGGCGCAGTACTTCACCGAGTATGGCGACGAGC
This sequence comes from Candidatus Bipolaricaulota bacterium, assembly GCA_021163015.1. Lineage (GTDB taxonomy): Bacteria > Bipolaricaulota > Bipolaricaulia > UBA7950 > UBA9294 > M55B144. Next base: position 3,627 of record JAGGXO010000191.1, on the reverse strand, counting down.
GTTACTTCACGAGCGACGGCGCGCGCAAGGATGAGATGGGGAATATCCGTATCACGGGGCGCGTCGACGACGTCATGAACGTTGCCGGTCATCGCCTTGCCACCGCCGAGGTGGAAAGCGCACTGGCGCAGAACGATAAGGTTAGTGAAGTAGCTGTCGTATCTCGCCCGGATGACTTGAAGGGCGAGGTCCCAGTGGCGTTCGTCTTGCTGAAGGCTGGAGTTGCTCATTCCGACGAGATCCGCAAGGAACTCCTCGCCACGGTGACGAAGGTCATCGGTCCCACAGGGCGCCCGGATGAGATCGTCTTTGTGGACGACGTACCGAAGACTCGCTCCGGGAAGATCATGCGCCGCGTCTTGAAAGCGCTGGTGCGAAACGACCCTGTCGGTGACCTGACGACACTGCAGAATCCAGAGAGTGTCGATCATCTAAAAGAAATGATCTCCTACAAGGGTTAGGGAGGAACTAATGAGCGAAGCAAACAAGCCTGCATTGGCCAATGTCGGTGCGTTGGGGTTGGGGGGATTTGCCCTCTCGACATTCATCCTGAACATCGTCAACGCGGGATGGGTTGACGGAGCAACGATCGGAATCGTCATGCCCGTGGCCATGCTCTATGGAGGACTGGCCCAGTTCATGGCCGGTATGTGGGATGTCCGTCGCGGTGACATCTTCGGCGCGACCTGTTTCACCTCATTTGGTGCATTCTGGATGGGGTTGGCGCTCTTCTTCTTCATGAAGTTCGCTGGGATACAGGCCTTTGTCGATGTGCCTGCTGCTGGAGTGGCAGTCGTTCTCATTGCGTGGGGAATATTCACCTTCTACGCCACGATCGCCTCCCTCAAGCTCCCCAAAGCGATTACGTGGGTGTTCATTACCCTGACAATCCTCTTCTTCTTGCTTGCAATTGGTGAGTTCGTTCCTATTGTGCACACCATTGCCGGCTACGAAGGGGTATTGTGTGCACTGATCGCCTGGTACGCGTCGGCAGGTATCCTGATCAACACGGTGCACGGGAAGACCGTGCTCCCGCTGGGAGAACGCAAGTAACAGAAGCGATGTCGCGGGGTAGGCTCTTGGAGCCTGCCCCGTTTTTTTTCATAGATCGATTCTCATCTGCACCCAAGAGTGGCGATTCACGAATCCCTCCCTCGTCAAGACACCAGCAAGGGATGCCGTATCATCGTGGAGCGAAACGGTTACGATGGTCCGTCCAAGCTTGGAGAACCACTCATCTGCAGCACTTAGCAGCGCGCAGAACGTATCCTCGCGTTCCCGCAGCAGAAGCTTCGGCTGGATCTCCGCCATGGTCTGGTGAGGAAGGGCGATAAGAGTTCCGACGATCGTCTTTTCGCCTTCTGAGTTTACAACCATGTTACGAACGCGCACCCCTGTGAACAGGTTCAGTGGGCCAAGGTCGTATGGATGCCGTGGGAGGTCGATCCTTCGCGCACGTTGAGCCAACGCTCCAGCAGGAGAGGACACGCCCGTCGGCAGGCTGTGCTGGTAAAGATCTATGTGATCGTAGGGGACAAAGCCTGCGCGCTCCACAAGAAGCTGCGCCGTGTGATCGATCACTGCTCCCTGCACGCGTGAGTAGCCCTGTCTCTCAAGGCGCAGAAGGGCCTCCTCCACGAGGCCTAGCGCGACACCACGCCTGCGATATCCTTCCAAGACGTAGGCTCCAATCAGAATTGGAATCCTTTTCTTTAGTACTGTGAGCATACCGACAACGCGTGGACCGTCCTTCGCTACCAGGACAAATAACCCTCGATGTGTCAGAAGTTCGATCAGGCGCAGTGGCAGTGAGCTACAACACAGCAGTACATTTGCCATTCGTCCGATGCCGGAGATATTAGTTCCGCGCTTTCCAAGCTCCTCGCCAAATCCGGCTCGCAGCAGGTCCATGTACTGATCGAGGTCTCTTCTGCACAAGGTAGTTATTTCAACGGACATAACGTCAGTCTAATCCTTCACAATCACAACGGCAACTTCGAGGGGAAAGACGGTGAGCGTTGCTTGGAACTGGGCATCAGACGTGGTATCCTCGTGCGCACAGAAAGGGGACTGATCACGATTGAAGAAGGATCGAACTAACCTGGTGTGGCTGGACCTTGAAACGAGCGGAGTCGACGTCGAGTCAAAGGCCATTCTCGAAGTGGCGATGGTAATAACCGATAAGGATCTCAACGTGATCGCAGAGGGCCCAGAATTGGTGATCTACCAGCCAGATGGGGTGTTAGAGAAGCTGGACGACTGGTGCAAGAAACAGCACCGTGCATCAGGCCTCATAGATGAGGTGCGGCGATCATCTATATCGCTGGAGCAGGCGGAGTCACAGCTGATCTCGTTCGCCTCGCAGTACTGCCCGCCACGGGCGTGTCCGCTGTGTGGAAACTCAATCTGCTTCGACCGCAGATTCATCATCCGCTACATGCCACGTCTGAATGCACTGCTGAGCTACCGGAATGTCGATGTGAGCTCAATAAAGGAGCTCGTGAGCCGTTGGTACCCTGAGGCGCTTGCTGGGATTGGAAACAGTCAAACATCGAAACACCGAGCTCTAAGCGACATCCACGAATCGATTGGCGAACTGATGCACTACCGGCAAACCGTGTTTGGAGAACGATCATGAAGGACAAGCTTTGGAAAGAGGTTATAGATGCACAGGAGCGGCTGCAAGAGGTGGCTCACGTAACGCCAGTCTTTGAGTCTTCTTCTCTTGATCAAATAGCCAAGAGCAGCGTTACGCTGAAAGCCGAGAACCTTCAACTCTCCGGGTCTTTCAAGTTCCGTGGGGCATACAACGCACTGAGCGCCCTCTCAGACGAGGAGAGAAAGAGGGGGGTAATAACTCATTCCAGCGGGAACCACGGCCAAGCCCTGGCTCTGGCGGCAAAGCTGCTGGGTCAGCGCGCATTTGTCATCATGCCCGAGAATGCTCCCACGGTGAAGAGAGAAGCTGTTGCAGGCTACGGAGCGATGGTTGTACCTTGCGCACCAACACAGTCGTCTCGGGAGGAGAAGACACGCGAGATAATCGAGCAGACATCCGCGGCATTCATCGACTCGCACGACGACCTGCACGTTATCGCCGGGCAGGCGACGGCCGCTGTAGAGCTGATAGAGCAGAGTGGCTCATTTGACGTTCTCCTTGCTCCAGTCGGAGGAGGCGGCCTGATCGCTGGCACGGCTATCGCTGCTTCTCACTTGCTTGACAGTGCACGTGTGATTGGCTGCGAACCGGCCGCTGCCGATGACGCCTACAGATCACTCGCCACAGGGGAAAGGATCCTGGACTTTACGCCGAGAACGATAGCCGATGGTCTGCGTACACCACTTGGCAAGCTCAACTTCGAGATCATGCAACAGTTAGTCGATTCGATCGTGCTTGTCTCGGAAGAGGAAATAGTGCGAGCGATGCGCTTCGTATGGGAGCGGATGAAGCTCATCATCGAGCCATCGAGCGCCGTCGCCGTCGCTCCTCTCTTAAGTGGTGCGATCGGAGGAAACGGAGAGCGCATCGGAGTCATCCTGAGTGGTGGAAACGTGGATCTCGACCGTTTCTTCGCTCCGATCGAGAAGACGAGTGCAGGCAAGGATTAGCGGCGGCAGGGACGCTCT
>JAGGXO010000057.1 GCA_021163015.1 Candidatus Bipolaricaulota bacterium | reverse complement strand
TAGCAAGAGAGTTGCCTGCCTCGTCACCCAGTTCTTCCCTTATCCATGGATGGGTGGAATCCGGGCGATTCGCCAGATGCGCGAGCTCTGCGAATCGAAAGGGGCGACCGCTAGCGGATCTGCTGTCGTCAACTGGTGCAGGTTCCGCCGCGCCAAGACCACTGCCCTTGCTATCGACCGTGTCACTCAAGCACTCGCCTGATGCTGATGTTCCCTATGGTGGAGGAGTCCGCAATTGGGTGACAGCCTTCGTCATCTCTATCAAAGTTCTCCAGATCTCTTCATAGACTTCCAGTTCCTTCTTGAACTGAAGCGCATGAACCTGCAGTTGTCTATCAAGGATGTGTTGCAGCCTCTGCCTGCCCTCTGCGGTTTCAGCTCGGAGTGCCTCAATCTGAGAGCTAAGCTTCGCTTTCTGCCTCGTCCGAGTTTGATCAACCCACACCTTGCCAGCAAAAGCTAGCAAGCCGACTGCGACTGCTTGCGCACCTCCAAACCAAAGTAGAATCCCGCCTAATGTCATGATTCACCCTCCGCCCATTCGCCAAACGACCATCTACCTAGAAGCTTTTCCCGTTGATCCTTGCTGCAGAAACGAGCTGCCAACTCGTGATCAAGCAGGATTTCTTTGAGAATGTCCGCACACAGGTGAAACACTCTAGGCACGAGCCCGTAAAGATTGCTTTGCTTCGGTCTTGCTCCGTGAACAATCCGCGACCGAACAGCATAGAAGCGCTTGATGAGATCGTATACCTCTCCACGCTCATCGGAGGTTCTGCCAACAAAGCTGCTTGCATTGAATGCAATTCGATGCGCGATCTTATGCTACGAGTTCGGAGAGAATAGCGACTCCAAGACAATAGCCAGATTGAGACACACGTGCTCCATGTAGTAGGACCGCCATGCGTAGAAGAAATAACTCATCGCATTGTCAACTCGATGCGGATCAAGCTTGCTAGAGGAGTGAAGACGCTTGCTCGTATCCCAAAGCGTCCTGATATCCCCTAGAGTCACGTCATTAAGCCGCGGGAAGCGAACGTTGGGAACCGAAATGCTGTCACCAGACACCTGAATGTCTTTCGGATCAGCTGCCAGAAAGTCATGCTCCGGATTCATTTCGCAGATCACGTCTGATGGGATCCAGAGCGTGCGAAAACCGTCCTTCGTGGTAAGCAGCCTGCACATCCCAAGGGGAATGGAAGTGCAAACCGCAATAGCATTGCATACTCGGGAGATAACCGAGAACGGACCGCCCCAGTATAGCCAGATTTCATCATGCGCTGCATCCTGCATCAAGACATAGGATGTAAAGGAGAATGGTTCACCTTGATCTAAATTCTCGGTTTCGCAAAGATGATGATAGAGGCCTTCGACTCGGGTCCCGCTGGCATTCCACAAACTGACACCATCCCCCAGGTCGAATGAAGCGTCATCTGTCTCCCAAAGAAGAAGATGCATCAACACAGCTGATTTCATTGCCCTCCCCACTGTCTAGAACTGCTCTCAACTTGTGAGGGTTCTCAGCTCTATCCTCCCATTGGGACTTCTAGATGCAACAGCAAGTTAAGCTACCGTTCATCATCTTAGCAGGTTCTTCAGAGTTTCCAGGCTTCCTAGACAACTCACGTGGTGCTGTTCCGTCGGGAGGCCGTTATCGATGTCGAGACCGAACATCGCCCCAACATGCCATTCCGCCTCGACTACCTTCTCTGTAGCGTATCCAACATCTACCGAGTCAAGTGTAACCAAGTACTCTCGAAGATCCCTTAGCAAGATCATCACTGCCGCATAGGTACTCAACTGGCCTGGACGATCCCAGGCCCGAGCATCCGCAAGCATCTGTTCAATCTGATCTAGTACAAGGATGGGGGTCGTTCATTACTGACCTCCTTATCTACAAGCATCCAAAACTGCGCACCTACCAACAAGCACAGATATCCCTTGCCATCAGCGTCGAGACAACCTGATGACCCCGTTGCGAACAGGGGATAGATGTGGTTCCCCTAAAGGATCTTACACCTGGCTGTTTCTTCGAACAAGAGAGGCGGAGATTCCGGGGGCACGATATGAAACCTGCTGGATCGGCCTTTGCCGCGGCAACGGCGACATCATCATCGAAACTAAACTAAGAGTATCCTCTTTTATTACCAAATCTTTGTGCCAGTGTGGTTTTGCCGCACTGGCGCGGTCCGTGTATGAGGACGACGGGAGTATCCGACAACGCTTCAGCGCGCAATGTCTCTACGAAGCGCGGTAGCAAGAGTCAGTAGCCATGTCGGCTAATTGCAAGTTTAGCCGTCGGCTATCTGAAAGGTTGTGCAGCAATAGGCTGAAGCGACTGACAAGGACTCTGGGAACGTAATGCAAAGTCTGTTGTTGTATTTGCTGTGAGTACGGCGCATTACTTGCAGGGGACGATCTCGGTCTAGCGCAAGTGCACGAGAAACTCAGTATTCCCCTTCTCACCCTGGACAGGAGAGGTCATCTGATCGATGATGCGCCACGGCGTCTCATTCTCGATGAACGCGCGGATGTCGGTGAGTACAGCGTCGCGATCCTCCTTGCTCTTTACCACCCCGTCTTTGGGCAGCAGGTCCTTCCCCACTTCAAACTGCGGCTTGACGAGGGCGATGATCTCTCCGCTTGGG
>JAGGXO010000116.1 GCA_021163015.1 Candidatus Bipolaricaulota bacterium | reverse complement strand
CTTTCCCGCGAGCGGCCAGATGTGCTGTGCATTCAGGAGACGAAGGTGCAGGATCAGGACTTCCCGCGGGGTGCGTTCACCGATGTCGGTTACAACGTCGTCTCCCGCGGGCAGAAGGCATACTCCGGAGTGGCGATAGCATCGTTAGGTCAGCCGGAGGATGTAACGTTTGGCCTTGACAGCGAACCCAAGGATGAGCCTAGGCTGATCACCGCGAAGATCGACGGCATTACGATCGTCAACACCTACGTTCCGCAGGGGAGATCGGTCAACTCGGAGATGTTCTCCTACAAGCTTGAGTGGTTCGTGCGCCTGCGCGATTACTTCGCCCGTAATTTCTCTCCCGATGAACCGCTCATCTGGTGCGGCGACCTGAACGTCGCCCCGCTCGAGATCGATGTTCATGATCCAAAGCGCTTGGCAAAGCACGTCGACTTCCATCCGCAAGTGCGAGAAGCATTAGCAACAGTGACGCAGTGGGGATTTGTCGATGTCTTCCGGAGGCATCACCCGGATGAGCCGGGACAGTACACGTTTTGGGATTACCGCGTGCGCGGTGCGCTCGACCGGAACCTCGGCTGGCGTGTAGACCACATCTACGCCACTCAGCCTCTTGCGGAGAAGTCAGTGAACGCCTGGATTGATCGTGATGCAAGAGCAGCGGCGAAGCCATCCGATCATACGTTTCTTGTTGCGGAATTTGCATCCTGATTGTCGGCTTGTTCCTAATCTCAGCGAATCGACCAGCTCAAGAGAAGCGAGCGTGAGTTACGGCCTAGGGATCGACGAAGCTACGGAGGATACGCTGCCTCGGAGGCGGGGGAGGCTCACTTCTCTTCGAACCTGAATCCTTCCCTGAAAAGCTTCATACAGGCATCAACTGCTTCGGGATCGTATTTCACACCCTTGTTCTTGGAGATCTCCTCCAGCGCTGCATCGATTCCGAGCGCCGCTCGATACGGGCGGTGCGAAGCCATAGCTTCGACTACGTCAGCCACAGCGATGATGCGTGCCTCAAGGAGTATTTCTTCTCCCTTGAGGCCACTTGGATATCCTGATCCATCCATCCGTTCGTGGTGTTGCAGCACGATCTCGGCGATCGGTCCTGGAAAATCAATGTCGCGTAGTATTTCATAACCAGTTCGTGCATGGTTCTTAATCAAGCTGAATTCAACTTCAGTCAACTGACGGGGGCAGCTCAATATCTCCGCTGGCACGTCAATCTTGCCAATATCGTGAATAGTTGCTGCTATGTGAATCTCTTCGACCTGCTTCTCCGGAAGGCACATGGTTTCAGCAATGGCACGGCTTAGGCTAGCCACTCGCCTCTGGTGCCCGGCGGTATAAGGATCCCTTGCCTCGATCGTAGTTGCTAGAGCGCGGATCGTTCCATCCAGAGCCGCTTGCAGTCTGCTCTTACTGAATTGAAGATCACTCTTGGTTTGAGCGAGATCGTTGACTCTTTGCTCTAGCTCACGTGTACGTTCGGCTACAAGCTTCTCCAGCCTCTCAGTCTCATACTTCGTCTGCATCTCTGCGATTCTCTCAGTCAGTTCGTCCGAGAACAGGGTCTTGGTAAGCTCTGAGTATTGTCGCTGGCATTGGAGCGCCTTCTGATACTCTCCTCGTGATTCATGATACAGTGACAGATTGTGCAAGTTGTCCCGTATCAGTCCCTTGTTATCGAGGTCGGTTGCCAGTTCTTGCGATTCGAGAATGTAAGGATAGGCTGCTTCAGGTTGCTTAGTTTGCAGGTAGTACTCAGCAATGTTGTACGTAGTAAGAGCGATTTCCCATTTGTTACCCAGTTCACGGTCGATGTGCAATGCCTGCAATCGGTACTCCAGGACCTTCTCCATTTCACCGATTTCCAAATATACGTTCCCAAGATTATTGTATATCTGAGAAATAGCGACTCTATCGTTGATTTCCTCTTTTATCGCTAGAGCTTTGTAGTAGTAATCAAGTGCCTCATCATAGCGGGTCATCTTGGCCATCGTGTTCCCGACCAAAAGCAACGACTGGGCAACATCCGACTTATCGTCAAGTTCCTCTCTTACCAGCAATGCCCTGCGGAAATACTTCAGCGCCTCCCCAAAGCTGTCCAGATAGAAATTTGCCTGTCCAATGTTGACTAGAGACTGAGCGATTCCATTCTTGTCATCGATCTTCTCCATAATTTGCAGGGCCTTGAAGAAGAGGTCTAGCGATTGCTGGCTGTTGCCCAAATTGTTGTAGGCAACGCCCAGATGATTATATGCTTCGGCCTTGGATCTAGGATCATGGAGTTCTTCAGACAAAGCAAGGGCTCGCTCAGCAAATGCAATCCTGTCTTTCGGCGGCAGATCCCGGTAGGATCCGGCCAGGTCATTCAGAATGCCTAGTTCTTCGTGACCGGATGCGCTTTCCAATCTATTTCTGAGGCTCTCGAGATTAGAGCTTGGCTCTTGAGTCACTGTCGTCTTCCCATAAGCACTTCCTCAGAGTCTCCACCTGCACAGCCAAGTAAACGATTCCTAATCCAGGCCTTGGCTCGGCTTCCAAGAGCGTTCTGCACAGGGTTCGAAATGCAATTGCTTCGCCTCTGTCTTGCGAGATCCTCTCTTGATGATTCCCGAAATCAACCCAGTCCTGCCAATTCTCGTACTTTCGCGATGTTCTCGCGCGCTATAACGCGTGCTCGCTCTGCGCCCTGCGCGAGAATCTCGTCAACCTTACCCGATGCGGCAAGCTCGGCGCGACGGGCCTGAATCGGCCGCAGGACAGCCATTAGGTTCTCAAACACGGCGTCCTTCAAGTGGGAGTACATGAGCTTACCCGCAGCGAACTCGGTCCTCAGCTCGGACACGATGGAGGCATCGCCGATCATCTCGCATGATAGCTCGAGTATCTCAAACAGGGTCGCCACACCGGGGGACATCTCTTCTCCAGGAGTAAGGCCGGTGTCGGTGACTGCCGAGCGGATCTTCTTTCGTATTGACTTCTCGTCCTCCATCACCCCGATGTAGTGAGCTTCGCCGGCGCTCTTGCTCATCTTGATCGTTGGGTCGGCAAGGGACATGATTCGTGCCCCCTTTCCCACAATCGGTTCAGGTTCCGGAAAGAATTCTCCAAAGCGGAAGTTGAACCGCCGTGCGATGCGGCGCGAGAGCTCCAGATG
>JAGGXO010000202.1 GCA_021163015.1 Candidatus Bipolaricaulota bacterium | reverse complement strand
CCTTCTCTTTGTCGCCGGTACTGAAGAGCTATCTCGTGGGGGTTGACTTCCTCCAGGGCAAGCAGGTTGCCTGCCTCGTCACCCAGTTCTTCCCCTATCCATGGATGGGTGGAGACCGGGCCATCCGTCAGATGCGCGAGCTCTGCAAATCGAAAGGAGCGACGCTCAGTGGCTCGGCGGTTGTCAACTGGTGCGGATTCCGCCGCACCAAGACCACTGCACAGGCAATAGAGGGCTTGACGCGAGCGCTCGCCTGATTCAGACGGCCCTTGTAGGAAGCTGAGATAGGGAATGGAACAACAGAGGGAGGATAAAGTGACGGAATCGACTCGAGCCCTTACTTTTCGATGGGTGAACGCATATCTTGTGAAGGGTAATTCGGGATTCCTCCTGATCGACAGCGGGATGGCGGGTAACCGCGCGACGCTCGAACGCGAGCTTCGTGATGCAGGCTGTGGCCCTGGTGATCTCAAGCTGATAGTGATCACCCACGGGGACCCTGACCACAGTGGCAATGCCTCCTACTTGCGAGCGAAGTACGGAGCGAAGATCGCGATGCACAAAGCAGAGGCAGCGGCTGTAGAAAAGGGGAATATGTTTCTCAGCAGGGGGAAGATGCCGCCATTGAGGCGGATGATGAAGCCGCTGATGAGGCTCTTTCGGCTGCGCAAGCGAGACCGATTTACGTCGGACCTGTACTTAGAAGACGGCGACCGGCTCGACGAGTACGGCTTGTCTGCAACGATCCTGCATGTCCCTGGCCATTCCGCAGGGTCCATCGCGGTGTTGACCGATGATGGAACGTTCTTCAGCGGCGACTTCCTAGAGAATCGGACCCGCCCGTCCATTGCTACACTTGTCGATGATGCGGAGGCATTGAGAGCCAGCTTCGAGCGCGCAAGGAATCTGGACATTCGAACTGTCTACCCGGGCCACGGAAAGCCGTTCTCTCTGGATGAGATCCGCTAGAACGTGCACAGGATATCGGAGAACAGAGGTCCTGCCTCGATAGGAACTTGCTGTGAAGATTATCTACAAGGTCACATAGCCAAGTGGCAAGATCTATGTTGGGAAAGATCTGACGGACAGTATTGATTACTTCGGTAGCGCAAATAGCAACCTGATTGCGAAGGACTTCACTCGGGGCGAAAGACGTGATTTCGCGATCCGAAAGCGAATTCCTTGGAAGTCGGTATCAGCAGAAGATCCCGAGGTGAGTCACCTTGCCTTCGGCATTCCGAGTTCTGCGTTTACATCGTGCTCTTTGGAAGTCTTGGCAAGTTACGCGATGCGCAGGATCTCCTTTGTCCGCTCCACCTGATCGACCGTCAAGATGACTTGGTTCTTCTCCACAGCGGCATAGACGGAAAGAACGTTGATCTTCTCTCTGCTCATTCGTCCGAGCAGCGTCGCAAGCTCTCCCGGCCGATTGGTGAGATCGAGGACCAACGCCTCGTTCTCCTCGAAGTCTATGTTTGCCTTCTGCAGGATCTTGCGTGTCTTCCCTGGATTGTCCGTTACAAGGCAGATCACTCCTTCCTCCAGTACCGTTGATCCAGCGATTCCGTCGATGTTAACGTGTTCGTTTCCCAGAGCCTCAGCGATCTCCACCAGGCTCCCTGGGCAGTTTCCAATGGTGAACGAGAACTCTTTCACAAAAATCACCTCCACCGCTATCATAGCGCTGTGGACACTTGGTGAACAAGTGGAAACTTCTCATCGAGAACGCTGCATAGAATCGGGTCTTCTCAGATGAATGCCCCTTCAACCTGAGCACTCAAGCCTACTCTTACCTCTTCCGATGCAAACGCCGCGTTCGCGCTGTTCAGTAGGACTTGCTTCACCTGGTCGTGTGGGAGGGAGAAGGCATCGATCATCTGTTCGAGCTCATGGGTGACGTCGATCTGGGACATGAGCCGGTTATCGGTGTTGATCGTTACTGGAATTCCCTCGTCCAGGTAGCGCTTGAACGGATGCTCGCTGTATGAGCGCATTACTCCAGAGATCTGCAGGTTGCTCGTTGGGCAGATCTCGAGTGGAATCTTCCTCTCCCGAACGACTTCCTCTGTCTCTTGATCCTGATACAGGTAGACACCATGGCCGATCCGCTCCGCCCCAAGATCGATCGCCTCCCTGACGTGCGCTGGGCAGCAGCCCTCACCGGCGTGGATCGTCACGTGCAGGCCCGATCTCCTAGCGATCTCAATCGCCTCGTGATGGAGTGCCGGCGGGAATCCATTCTCCGGTCCGGCGAGGTCGAACCCGACGACTCCCTTGTCGCGATACTCCGCCCCGAGCTTCGCTGTTTCGATCGACCGCTCAGGCGGTTCATGCTTCAATCCACAGACGATCAGTTCGGTCTTGATTGCGTAATCTGCTTCGGATCGACGCATCCCGGCGAGGACCGATTCCATGACCTGGTTTGGTGATAGGCCTTCCTTGACATGAAGGAGCGGAGCAAAGCGGATCTCCATGTAGATCACGTTCTCCCTTGCTGCATCCTCGCACAGCTCGTAGGTCGCCCTTTCCAGCGCGGCTTCGCTCTGCAGCACCTCTACAGTGATCGAGAACGCCTGCAGGTACTCCTCCAGCGTGCAGCGCTGCGGGGGAGTGAGCGCCTTGCGCAGGTCGAAGTCTGGCGGAAAGCGACGATCAGGCGGGAGAGCGTCTGCAAGCTCGATGACAGTCTCCAAACGCATCGAGCCATCCAGGTGTACATGCAGATCGAACTTCGGTAGATCGCGAACCCAGCTATTCATGGTCTTTTCTCTCCTTCAACAAATTGCCAACCGGAAACGATGAATGCCATTCTCTCGCCCGCTCGATAGCGCTCACTTAAGCCGCAGAGATCGCCAAGAAATGCATTGTCTACTAGTTTCCCGCATTTCAGAGCTTCCCTTGGCGCTCTCTGCGTCTTTGCGAGAGGATGCTTTTCTCACTCCGCACTCCGAGTTCCGAGTTCCCCGTTCGCATGTTCCATCTTCGCCTTGGCTGAGGAGACCTTCTTCCTGATCCCATCAGTGACTCCCTTTCGTTCGTCAATCCTGATCCCGATCGAGATGCGGTTGGAGCTTTCGAGCATGCGCACGCGGCATGCTTTGATCACCGACATCACCTCGTCCCAATCGCCCTCGATGTTCGTCCCCATGGCGTGATGTTCGTAGTTCAGGCCACTTTTCTCGATGATCTTGAACACCTCGGCGACGTAGGCGCTCACCGATTCACCTGCATCGGTCGGAAAGATCGTAAAGTCAACGATCATCGCATCCCTCAGTAGGACAGGTCCCAGTCATCTTGGTCGCCCGCTCCCACAATCGTGATCGTGCGCGCCTGCGGGTCGAGGGTCATGAATGCCCACGATGGATTGCTGTTGTGTTCGTCGGTCAGTTGGTCGAATTCGATGTAGTGGATCCCGTTGATCACGGTGTGGTCGTTCTCATGGTCATGTCCCTCGAAAACAGCGATCACCACTCCGGAGTCCTCCAT
>JAGGXO010000183.1 GCA_021163015.1 Candidatus Bipolaricaulota bacterium | reverse complement strand
TCTCCACTCGGCGTCCTTCGTGGTGTGGTCTTCTTGGTTGTTGCAAGAACAAGAAAAATGCGGCACACCTAGAATGTGCCGCTTTATGCTAAGTGAAATTATTTGCTACTGTTAAACGACCACGACGTCTTGCGCCTGTGGACCTTTGTCGCTGCTAACAACCGTGAACTCTACCTTTTGTCCATCTTCCAGCGTGCGGTAACCCTCACCGCGGATTGCTCGGAAATGCACAAAAATGTCTTCACCCTGCTCACGCTCGATGAAGCCATAACCCTTACTGTCATTAAACCACTTGACGGTACCAACTTCTCGATCTGCCATCTATACTCACCCCCGTACTGCAAATTCAATCGAGGCAGAACGTTTGAAGCCGACCATCAAGTCGTACTCTAGGTGAAACGACTGCCACTATCATTGCGCAGGATAGCATACCAGTCTTTGATTGTCAAGGCAGGCTGTCTCTGCGCTTGGCTTCTGAAATGGACGCGCTGTACACCCTGACGATCGCGGATAAGTTCCAGATATTTGGCTCACAGCATCTTCATCCTTAGGGGCAAACTGTGCTCAAGAACTCCAAAGGAGGAGAAAAACATGAAACGAATTACTAAGATGACAGTTAGCGCGATGTTGATCGGAGCATTGCTTGCCGGATTGGTCTTTGCTCAGGGTGGAGTGGCAACTTCTCCGTTGCCTCAGACGACAACAGCAACGACTACGTCCACACAGACGGTAGCCCCCGAGGTTAAGGAAGCGTTGACCGGTCCGGAAGGGGAGTACGCGGCGTATGCTATGTATACCGCGGTGATCGACACCTACGGTGACGTTGAGCCATACGTCACGATCCGTGAAGCGGAAGCACGCCATATCGCGGCATTGGAGCGGCAGCTAGACAAGTACGGCATCGAGTATCCCTCTGAGAACCCCTACTTGGGAACGGTAGAAGCTCCGGCCAGCCTGCAGGAAGGAGCGATTGCTTGGGAGGAGGGTGAGATGGCAAACGTGGGACTGTACGATCGTCTGATCGAGGCAATTTCCGCTTCCTCGTACCTAGACATCGTGTGTGTGCTCAACAACCTGCGTTCGGCATCACTCGATGCTCACCTACCGGCGTTCCAGACAGCAGCCGACAACGGCGGAACATTGACTGCCGATCAGATGCAGAGCCTGAAGCTTGGTCACGGTGGGAACGCAGTGAGTAATGGCGGCCCGGCTGATATCGCTTGAGGTCGCCGAGGTAGTCGTGGCCGAAGTCGCGACTGAACGCTCCACTGGACCTCAGTATTGTCACTGGCCCACACTTCAAGATCCAAATGCTGATGGTGCATCCTACTGCGGGATGCACTGTTTCTTACTTATAGGGCCCCTCTCCGCACGCAGAGGAGCGTTCGCCAGTCCATGGCTTCAGATACTTATGGAGTAACCGTCTAGGCCCCTGGAAGTTCGGCGGTGCAATGCGGGCAGCGCACGGCATCGATTGGGATCTCCGTCTTGCAGTAGGGGCAAGTCTTTATTGTTGGGGCTGCCGCTAGTTTCGGTTTCTCCATCTTTGCCGCCGCCTTGACGACGAGGAACATAATGAGGCCAATGATTAGGAAGTTGATCAACACGTTGATGAACGCCCCGTAGTAGATCGCTGCCGCTCCGGCATCGCGCGCCGCCTGTGCCGATGGATATGCCGTGCCGGACAGGTTGATGTACAGATTGGAGAAGTCGACATTTCCCACCGCTTTTCCGATGAGAGGCATGATGATGTCGAACACGAACGACTTGACGAGCGCCCCAAACGCAGCACCGATGATGAACGCTATTGCGATCTGGACCAGGTTCCCCTTTGTGATAAAGTCACGAAACTCCTTCCACATTGAGCCACCTCAGTTGTTTTGATGGATCATCCTAGCACAGACAGGGCGTGCATGTCTATCTTCGATCGATCTCCGCAGCGAGGCGCTCGCGCACGGCGTCGATATCGGCTTCCAGATAGATCGGCGGGTTGGCGTAGCGTGCGATCACGTCGGCGAGTGCCCCGTCGTGATAGTTCACCTTAGAATCGGTGAATTTGAGCCCGTGCGCGGTGGAGATGACGACGACACGCTCGCTTTCCTTGATCGTCCCTTGCCGAGCGAGTTTCTGAAGTACCGCGAGAGCGACACCAGTCTGAGGGCAGGCATACAGCCCGGCGCGATCGGCCAGGGCCGCGGCATTGGCCAGTTCATCCTCGCTTGCCTGCTCCACGATCCCGTTAAACGCGCGCAGTGCCTTCACCGCTCGCTCGTAGCTGACTGGTGCCCCGATTTGGATTGCCGAGGCAAGGGTTCTTTGTGCTTGCACCGCCTGATAGTCCTTGAAGCCAGTTAAGAAGCTTCGATACAGGGGATTGGCGTTTTCGGCCTGTGCGGCGACGATTCGCGGCAAGCGATCGACTAATCCAAGCTCATACATCATCATCAACCCACGGCCGAGGGCACTGATGTTCCCCAGGTTCCCGGCGGGGATAACTATCCAATCCGGCGCTTCCCAACTGAGCTGCTGCACGATCTCGATTCCCACGGTTTTCTGCCCCTCAATGCGCAGTGCGTTCATCGAGTTTGCCAGGTAGATGCTCTCATCGGCGGTGATGTCCTGTACGATCTCCATGCACCCATCGAAATCTGTCTCCAGCCCGAGGACGATCGCGCCGTGTGCGATCGGCTGGGCGAGCTGCGCGGTGGAGATCTTTCCACGGGGCAGGAAGATGATCGCTGGGATACTGGCTGTCGCGGCGTATGCTGCCAATGCCGCCGATGTATCTCCTGTCGACGCACAAGCGACAGCACGGATCTCCGTCCCCTTGGAGATGAGCTGTTTGACGTGCGAGACGAGTACGGTCATCCCCAGGTCCTTGAACGATCCGGTGTGGCTGATCCCGCACT
>JAGGXO010000036.1 GCA_021163015.1 Candidatus Bipolaricaulota bacterium | reverse complement strand
ATGGGTACTATGTAGCGACAGTAGGGGAGCGAGGGAGCTGGGATATTGTAGAGCGATACATCAGGAAACAAGGGGACAAACCGAAGGACGTGCAGTTAAAGCTTTTGTGACTTTTCATACCCTGTGGTCTTGCCACAGGGTTCTTGATTCAAACAGGTAGAGCCGTTGAGATGATCCTTCTGATCATGGCTAGCTACCTGACCATGAGTCTGCTCACTTCGCTGGCGATGAACTACTATAACAAGCGGATGAAGCTGGTGGAACGATGATGGACGAAACAAGAACACGAACTCACACATACGGGGACGACGAGCTGCCACCCCCAATTGAGAGGATTCCCGTCCTCCGATGGCTGAAAGAAAACCTGTTCAGCAGCTGGTTCAATGCTATTCTAACCATTGTCTTTGCGGCGTTGATTGTTGTTCTCCTGTCCGGGCTCGTGAAGTGGGCTCTGGGAGCCAGATGGGAGGTCATTCCGGCCAATCTGAAGCTGCTGCTGGTAGGCACGTATCCGCTGGAGGACATATGGCGTATTTGGACAACCCTATATGTCATCTCCTTTCTAGTAGGGTCCGCCGGTGGATCGCGGGGTGGGTTGATGCGGCATATTTCAATGACAATTGCCTTGATGTCCGTCGTGTTAGCGATTATCCCCTTTGGGTGGGCGACGCGCGGATGGATCATCGGCATGGCAGGATCTACCGGCGTTGGCTTCGTTTTGGGTCACTTTGCAAAGGGCTTTCGCAGATATAAGCATCTCGAGATCAGCATGTGGGTCCTGTCGCTTCCTGTGACAATCATGCTGGTAAACGGGATATCTGGCATCCTCCCGGTCGTTGCGGGGAGGAACAGCTGGGGGCTGATGCTCAACGTGATCGGGGCTGTAGTGGGAATAGCCCTTTCGTTTCCCATCGGCATCCTCCTCGCTCTCGGTCGGCGGAGCGAACTACCGGCGATACGCCTTATCTGCACAGCTTACATAGAGATCATTCGTGGCGTTCCATTGATTACTCTGTTGTTCATGGCCAGTATCATGTTGCAGTTGTTGCTGCCGGCCAACGTGCGTCCTGATTTGCTGATACGTGCAATGATGACGATCACTGCTTTTGAGGCGGCATACATGGCGGAGAACGTGCGTGGGGGGTTGCAGGCCATTCCGAAGGGGCAGTACGAGGCAGCGAGCGCCGTTGGGTTGAACAAGCTGCTCACCACCACCCTGATCATCATGCCGCAGGCGCTGCGCCTGGTCATTCCGGCGATCGTAGGGCAATTCATTTCCCTGTTTATGGACACGACATTGTTCGGATTCATAGCCATACTTGAGCTTCTTCATATCTCGCGGAGCATAATGGGAAACGTTCAATGGCGGGGGACGATTTTTGAGTTGTATGTCTTTATCGGAGTGATCTTCTGGCTGGCGTGCTACTCAATGTCCTACATCAGCCGCAGGATCGAGAGGTCACTTGGCGTGGGGAAACGCTAGGAGGGAATAGTCTTGTCTGTAGCAAAGAATGAAGAGATCATCATATACCGCGATGTACACAAGTGGTATGGGGATTTTCATGTGCTAAGAGGGGTGTCCTTCACCATGCAAAAAGGAGAAGTAGTAGTGATTTGCGGTCCCTCCGGCTCTGGAAAGTCCACCTGCATCCGCACGATCAATCGTTTGGAGGATCATCAGAAGGGGCAGATCATCGTTGATGGCATAGAACTGACAAACGATCTGCGTAACATTGAGGCAATACGCCGTGATGTGGGGATGGTCTTCCAACAGTTCAATCTGTTTCCGCACCTTACTGTGTTGCAGAATGTCTCCCTCGCTCCTTTTTGGGTGTTGAAGATGAAGAAGAGCAAGGCAGAAGAGGTCGCGAGACAGCTGCTGGAACGCGTCGGTATCCCTGAGCAAGCGGACAAGTACCCAGGGCAGATATCGGGTGGACAGCAGCAACGGGTGGCAATCGCAAGAGCCCTGGCCATGTCTCCAAGGATCATGCTCTTCGACGAGCCGACATCAGCGCTAGATCCAGAGATGATAAAGGAAGTACTCGATGTAATGAAAGAACTGGCTCAAAGCGGAATGACGATGATCGTTGTCACTCACGAGATGGGATTTGCACGCGAGGTAGCCGACAGGATCATTTTCTTCGATTATGGACAGATAGTAGAAGAGAACACTCCCGAGGAATTCTTCCATAGCCCGAAGCATGAGCGAACAAAGCTCTTTCTATCCCAGATTCTCGACTACTAACTGTAGGTCTTGATCGTTTCGCATGCTATGTCTCTGAAGATCAGCCCTTGCCGATTATGCGCGCACATTTCTGGACGGCAAATGGCGAAGGGAGCTAATTTGGGGTTCTACAAGTATGTGAAGGCTCCTTAAAATTGCTGACCCCGTTCGTGAGGCTGGTGCCAATTGATCTCCGCGCCATTGACGAGCGTCAATCGTGAGCATCGATTACGAAGGGAGCGCGCGAATAGCGAAGGTAGAGCGAGAGATCGACAAGGACCATCATGAGATTGAGGGCGTAGAGGAATACCACCCAGTTGGGGTCGTGGAGAAGCTTGTGCACGATCCCGCTTGTGTAGCCAAGCGAAATCAGGGCCATGAACCACGGGCTCTTTCCGGCGACGTTCTTGCTTCGCAGTGTCTTGACGATAGAAACAGGCCAACTGACTCCGAAACAGATTAACATAATAGCCTCGAATACTCCCACTTGTGTGCCCCCTTGCTGTGAATCTTCGCCTTAACCACAGTGATTGTAAAGGCCTTGTGATATTCGCGGTCGTTGATTGACGATGGATGTAGGGACTCGATGTAAGAGCTGAGCATCCATTATCACAAGAGGCAGCCGGGTGGTGCAGTATATTGTGTCAATGCTATATGCAGATCCAATATGGCCGCCTCCTTGCGCGATGAATTGTTCATCAAGTATGAAGTGGCTGTCAGCCATGCTCCGCCTGCATGCACAGTGAATGCTGCTTACAACGGCACGATGTTCATAGCAAAGCGATGTATAAACGGAAGGCTTCGACACACGAGCCCAACAGCTTCTCCATCCTATCCTCATGATCGCCAAGTACTGTAGGAGTTACTGATTGCAGCAAAGGAGAAGATTGCATGAAGATGAGGACCAAGACATTGACTGCGATATTGGCTATGAGTCTGCTGTTTAGCGGAGTGGTTGTGATCGCCGGTGGAATAATCGGGGCAAGTGATGGG
>JAGGXO010000115.1 GCA_021163015.1 Candidatus Bipolaricaulota bacterium | reverse complement strand
TATCCGAATACCACGGTTCCGGCAGTGGCCAGGCCCACCGATTGGGAACGGCTGCTTCGAAACGCTCGTACCACGCATCATCTTCGACTTCACTGAGCCCCAGATAGCCACGGTTCAAGACACTGTGCCAGGCGTCGAAGTCGGATAACAGTACCTCATTTGGGTCAATCTCAAGTTCCAATCGCACTCCCTTGGTTCCACGCTCCAAGTGCCCCGAGTGCCTCAGGTCAGGGCAAGGACTGTACCATCCCCACCAGGGGTAATGACCGTCATAGTAAGGAAGCCGTCGACTCATTTGAGTGCGCATCCAATCATAGGCGTAGTGAAACTCCTTTGGAACGCAGGCGAGGTCAACGTACAAGACGCGTGCTGCTGTGAGCCGGGCTAGGACTTCCACTGGCTGGATCGTCCACACTCGCATCGAAGATGTGTTAGACGAGTCAGACGTCCCTTGCTTTGACTGAGCTACGATTCGCTTTTCCCCAAGATCTTTCATCGGCGAAACTGTAGCAGGCAGTGGAAGCCTCGGCAACTGTAAGAAGAGCGTCTTCCCGATCGCCTCGCCCATGGGAATCGTGAATAGCAGGCAGTAGATGGCAAGAGGTGAAAGGCAAATTACGAAGTCTTGAGACAGAGACGAAGATATGGGCCCCATAGGAATACCCTAGTGATGTATGACAGCACCCCCGTGAAACATGGCTGCACGAGACAGGGGTTCGTTGCCGACAGGAGACATGAAATCCGTTTCCAGTGATCGAGGTGCTGGTCGGCGAGTGATGTTGCTGTTATAATGTTGATGTCACCGGAGGTGGGTTCATATGGCTTTGACACGGACGCAGATATACCTGGAACCAGAGCAACATCGATTACTGAAGAAGGAAGCAGAGGCTAAGGGGATATCATTGGCCGAACTCCTCCGTCAAATGGCGTGGGAGCATCTGCGGGCAGAACCTACCCGCAACGACTTCCTTAGTATCGTTGCGCTGGGTAAGAGTGGGAAGCGTTCCATCTCCGAGGAACATGATCGGTACATCGCAGAAGTGATGTCCGGTGACTAAGGTCTTTGTCGATACTTCTGCCTTCTATGCGTTGGCTGACGAGAGTGACCGAAATCATCCTCGGGCTAGAGCGGCGTATGAGTCAGCAACCAAGATGAACCTGGTAACCACGGACTATGTGCTGCTTGAGTGTTGGTTCCTTATCGGAAGTCACCTTGGAAGACGTGAGGCGATACGGTTTTGGGATGGGCTGCGCACTGGGATCGTTGATATGATAAACGTCAATGTGCAGGATCTAGACCAAGCCCGCGCAATCATCGACAGATTTCCTGATCAGGATTTTTCTTTGGTTGATGCCTGTAGTTTTGCTGCGATGGAGCGTGAAGGGATCGCAAGCGTTTTCACCTTTGACTCTCACTTTCGGGTGTATCGATTTGGCAAAGGTAACAGACAGCATTTCGAAGTAGTTCCGCAATGAGTCGCCCCCCCGTCTTTCGGCCCCGGCTGCAGTTCGTCAGGACGCCTACTGCCTCCAGCACAATCACAGTGCACAAGAGGAAAAGGGGACATGCTTCTTTTCGGGAATGGTGGGAGCGAGTCTGAAGTTCAGGGCCCAAGGTCGGGAAACAGTGGTGAGTAACAGAGAACCAGTGTAGGGTCGTCAGTCATGGGTCGGGAGTCTATGACCGATAAGCAGTGATGGGTACTGAGAGGTGGATGGTGATTCGTGAATAGTAAATCGTAAATCAGAGTGATGGAGACACGGAGTAAGGATTGAAGGATTATGCCGGAAGAATAGCCTGTAGGGTTCATGGCGCCTATTGGGTTCGTAGGGTGAAAGGGTTCATAGTGCGTGGTTCGTAGACCGTAGTTCATGATGTAGGCTCATCTTTGACCTAGTCCAGTGCTTAGTCCATACTCTTGGAAAGGAGGTGGACGGCGATGCGCCTGTACAGGTGAATATTCGCGAAGCAAAGACACATCTCTCGAAGCTACTGGCGCGGGTGAGGGGAGAGGAGATCATTATCGCCAAAGCAGGGTATCCCATTGCCCGGCTGGTTCCTGTGGCAGAGAGGCCGGCCCGGCGCCTTCCTGGAAGCGCCAAGGGGAAGGTCACGATCGCCTCTGATTTCGATGCGCCACTACCCGAAGCTATCCTAGCAGAGTTTGAGAGATGAGAGCTTCCCCGTGCAAATGGCCCATGCCCTGCATGTTCAGGTTCTCCCAGATTACCACAGAGATCCGTTTGACCGTGTGCTCATCTCTCAAGCACAGTTGGAAAACTTGCATATTGTGACTGTGGATACACAGGTCGCTCAGTATGACGTGGAGATCTTGTGGTAGATCGTAAATTGTGAATGGTTTCGAAGCAGTGAATGGTGAGTAGTATGTGGTGAATAGCCCAGAGAAATGGACATTGATCGGCGGCCAGGCGGGTCGATCTATCGATGAGAGGGAGCGACGAACTCTATGAACCCTATGAACCCCGTGAACTCTATGAACTTACGACGCGCCATTGATCTGAAGGAGGAGTAGATGCGTATTATTGTCACCGGAGGGGCGGGATTCATCGGCTCGCACGTTGTCGATGCCTACATTGATGCTGGGCATGAAGTCCTGGTGATCGACAATCTCTCGACCGGTAGCGCAGAGAACGTGAACCACAAGGCTAGGTTGGAGCAAGTTGACATACGCGATGCGCATGGTGTGGCGAAGGTGTTTCCGAGCTTCCGCCCACAGGTTGTCAACCATCATGCCGCGCAGATCGATATTCGCCGGTCCGTAGCCGAGCCCATCTTCGACGCCGAGGTCAACGTCATCGGATCGGTAAATCTGATGCATCAGGCAGTGCGTAATCATGTCAAGACATTCATCTTCGCCTCCTCTGGCGGCGCGATCTACGGAGAGACACCACATCCAGCAGTGGAGACTGCGGCAAAGGCGCCGATAAGTCCGTACGGCGCGGCGAAGGCAGCGGTGGAGAACTACCTGTTCGCCTACCGAAAGACGTTTGGACTGAACTCTGTGATACTGCGCTACGCGAACGTCTATGGTCCGCGACAGGATCCGGCCGGCGAGGCGGGGGTTGTGTCGATCTTTGCCAGTGCGCTCATTGCTGGCCGTGGTGTGACGATATTCGGCAGTGGCGAGCAGGTGAGGGACTATGTGTTCGTCAAGGACGTCGCGCAGGCAAACCTACTGGCTCTGGATCATCTGGAATCCGGTGTCATTGATGTGCGCAGTCCGGACGGGATGGCGTACAACATCGCATCTGGACGAGCGACATCGGTGAATGAGCTCTATGAGGAGATGTCAAGGATCATCCCGGCCAAGGTTGCTGCTGTCCACGCGGATGCAAGACCAGGGGAGTTGATGGAGAGCAGGCTGGACATCGAGCGAGCCCACGATGTTCTCGGCTTCTCTCCCCAGATGAATCTTCCTGATGGGCTGCTGGAAACAATTACTTGGCAGAAGCACATGGGGTCAGGTCTTGTAATCCAACACTAGGATGTAGGGTGTTGTACTTGCTCCTGATTGCGTAGTTTGCGACTGATCGTGGCGTAGTGCACGCCAAGATGTTCAGCTATTGCCTTCATTGTGTATCCATTCTCCCGATATGCCATCAAGATACCGGTATTTTCAGTGTAGTTGCGAAAGATTTCGTCAAGTGAAGACCGCGCGGCCAGCCGCTGCACTCGTGGGACCTCACTTAGGTTCTTGTGCTGGTGGGAAATGCTTCGTATAAATGCATCACTTCCCAGATAGATCTGTCCCTTCAATCCTTCCCAGACCTTGTAGTCCCGGCCTTGAGAGATAAATCGACGATAGCGCTGTTGAGCCTCACTCTTGTTGCTGGAGAACTGGCTCAATATCCAATCCGTCGTGAGAAGAGAGGGCACTGGTACGAGACCGGCGGTGGCGGAGTAGCTTGACCACTTCCATCCCTTCGCCGCTCTGTCCAGACCTGCTCGCACCGGATTCAGAACAATGTAGCGAGATAGCTCAAGGAGATATGCTTCTTTTTCCACCAGAATGGCCTTGTATCGCCCCTGAAAGACGTGTCCCACGCGTGCATGCTTTCGGTTGAACGTCTGCGTGTATACTCCGTTTAGTTGTTGCATCCCGCGAGAGAGGGTGGGATCAACGGTCTCAATCAGCAAATGGTAGTGGTTGGGCATTAAGCAGTAGGCGTGACAGAGCCAATTGAACCGGTCGACAACCTGTTTAAGTGTCTTGAGAAAGGCTTCTCGATCTGCTCTGCCGCGGTATATGCTTCGTTTGGCGTTTCCACGGCTGGTAATGTGATACACGGCTCCAGGATATTCGATGCGTAATGGCCTTGCCATGTTGGCATTATAGCACTTTGATGTTGGATTGCAAGACCTGACCCCTCTGGTTGTGCGATTTGCCGGAATATTGGACAATCAAGCGATTTTGAGGACGGGGTGGTAAGAATCAATACGGATGATAGGAACTTACGTCGCTGGGAGAGCGAGTATCCAGAGAAGTTTTCTTCCTTGGAGGAGGCTTTTTCTCACATTCATCGTGGGGATCGCATCTTTGTCGGCACGGGCTGTGGCAAACCGCAGTACCTGGTGAGTGAGATGGTGCGCTATGTAGAGGCCCATCCGAAGGCGTTCTTCGATGCGGAGGTCCTCGATCTGTGGACCCTCGGAGTCTCTCCCTACTTGAGCGATGACGTGAAGCGCAATTTCCGTATTAATTCATTCTTCATCAGCGACCCCACGCGCAAGGCTGTAAACGAGGGGCTCGCGGACTACACGGCGATCTTCTTGTCACAGGTTCCTGATCTATTCTATCGTCGCGTCGTCCCGATCGATGTTGCTCTTGTGCAGACATCCCTTCCGGATCATCATGGGTACATGAGCTTGGGAATCAGTGTGGATATTGTGCGCGCCGCGGTCGACAGCGCCGGGGTTGTCATCTGCCAGCCAAACGTCAATATGCCACGTACTCACGGCGATACGTTTGTACACATCGATGACGTGAGTTTCATCCTTCCGTGCGATGAGCCGCTTCTCGAGTACAACACCGAAGTTGTCGATGATATCGCGCAGCGGATAGGTAAGTATGTCTCTAATCTCATTGAGGATGGGGCTACGATTCAAGTTGGCTACGGGAAGATCCCCAACGCGATCCTTGCAAATCTGAAGGATAAGCGACACCTGGGCGTGCACACCGAGCTACTGAGCGATGGGGTTGTTGATCTAATGAAGCTGGGCGTGATCGATAATCACAAGAAGGAGATCGACCGCCACAAGACGGTCGCCTCGTTCTGCATGGGGAAGCGCTCGACTTACGAGCACATATCCGATCACCCAGGGATCGAGTTTCGCCCGGTGCAGTACACGAACAATCCGATGATCATTGCCAGGAACCCGAAGATGACGGCGATCAACAGCGCTCTTCAGATCGATCTCACCGGACAGGCGACGGCCGAATCGATCGGCAAGACGTTCTATAGTGGGATTGGTGGCCAAGCTGATTTCATGCGAGGTGCGGTCCTCGCCCCGCACGGAAAGTCGATCCTCGTCCTGCAATCGACGGCGCAGAACGGCGAGGTGTCGCGCATTGTCCCCATGCTAACGGAGGGATCAGGCGTGTCTCTTGTTCGCGGGGATGTCCACTACGTAGTGACTGAGTATGGAATCGCCTACCTGCACGGCAAGAACACGCGCGAGAGAGCGATGGAGCTTATCAGCATCGCCCACCCTAAGTTCAAGCCGTGGCTCCTTAGAGAGGCAAAGGCACTTAACTTGATCTACAAGGATCAGGCGTACATCCCCGGCGAGCGCGGGCAGTACCCAGAGGAGCTGGAGACGTATCGCACGACAAAGAAAGGGTTGGAGATCATGCTCCGTCCGGTGCGCATCAGCGATGAGCCACTCCTCAAAGACTTCTTCTATTCTCTGTCCGATCAATCCATCTACCGTCGCTTCATTTCAGTACGCAAGGACATGCCGCATGAGCGGCTACAGGAGTTCGTCGTAATCGACTACACGCGCGAGATGGTCATCTTGGCGGTGATCGGCGAGGAGGGGAAGCAGACGGTGATTGGAGTTGGACAGTATGGGATCGATGAGCAGACGCACACCGCTGAAGTGGGGCTTGTCGTGCGCGACGATTATCAGAATCGTGGGATTGGTAGCACACTCCTCGATTACCTGACGTATCTCGCCAAGCGTGCTGGCCTGCATGGTTTTTCCGCCGAAGTCCTGGTGGAGAATCAGCCAATGTTGCACCTGTTTGAGAAGGGAGGCTTCACAATCGAGAAACATCGCGAGGCTGGTGTTTACGAGTTACGCATGTTGTTCAGTTGATGATGGAATGGAGACTACAATCGTAGGTGATGTAATGAATACAAAGACGGACGTTGACTACCTGTTCGAACCACGGGGGGTTGCTGTGATCGGCGCGTCACAGAACAGCGCCAAGATTGGCTATCGGATCGTGGAGAACATCGTGCAACGTGGTTACAAAGGGCAGATCTATCCGATCAACCCCAAGGGAGGAGAGGTCCTTGGCCTCAAGATCTATCCAGATCTGTCGTCGATTGACGGAGATGTGGATATCGCGGTGATCACCATTCCGGCACAGTTTGTGTTCGATGC
>JAGGXO010000101.1 GCA_021163015.1 Candidatus Bipolaricaulota bacterium | reverse complement strand
TGGCGTTTAATGCTCGCCTTACCAGAGCGAGTATGCTCGAGGTAATGCGTCAGGAATACATCGACACTGCGCGCGCCAAGGGCTTGCCGGAGCGAGTCGTGTTGCTCAAACACGCTTTCCGCAACGCACTAGCCCCCGTAATAACGAATATTGGGCTTCAGATTGGCGCCTTGTTTGCTGGTGCAGTATTGACAGAAACGACGACCGCCTGGCCAGGGATCGGGCGATTGATGTTTGAGTCGATCCTGCGCCGTGATCAGGCAGTTGTGTTTGGGTTAGCATTATTTATGGCAGCCTTCTACATGCTCTCGTATCTGGTAGTTGACCTCATGTACGCGTATATCGATCCGAGGATTACCTATGACTGATACAGACCGGGATACTGCTGTATCCCAGAAGATGCAGCCGCAAGACTATATTACCTCGCTTCTCCTGCCTGGCTTGGGCCATATCAGGCATGGCTGGTGGAGCAAGGCTATCGTCTTCTGGTCCTTGCTCGCTGTTCAAGGTGGAACCCTCTACCTCGCGATCTTGCGAGGACGCCTAGCCTGGTTCGCCTATTCGAGCAGCAAGAGCCCGTCCGAGTACTGGTTCTCGACCTCGGTCTTATTCCTCCTTCTATGCGGAGTCTGGGTCTTTGCCCTCTTTGACTTACGCCGCTCGATTCGACTAAGGAGCGAAGAGACCTACGCACGCGGCTACTGGCAAATCGTATCAAGACGCTTCTCCAAGGACGCCAAGGGGATACTGGGGCTGCTAATCATCCTTTTTGTTCTCTATGTAGCGTTATTTTCCCCATTCTATGCGCGCGGGAACGCACTCAAGATGGATCTGGCACACTTCCTCACGGCCCCTTCACCTGAGCATCCTTTGGGCATGGACAACTTCGGTCGCGATGTCCTCGACCGACTCATCTTCGGCTCTCGCGTTGCTCTAGGAATCGGAGGAATGGCTACTCTCTTGAACATGCTCTTCGGAGGATTCCTGGGCCTGATCGGGGGATTCTTTCGCGGTGTCTCCGACGCTGTCATCATGCGATTCCTGGAAATCATCAATTCGATCCCTTTCCTCGTGTTGGCGCTGCTCATAATAAGCATGTGGGGATCAAGCATTCCGACACTTATTGTTGTTCTCGGCATCTTTGGCCTCGGCCCTGCGCGCATTATCCGCAGTGAAGTTCTTTCAGTGCGAGAAGAGGACTACATACTCGCCGCACGCGCGGTCGGTGCCCCCACAGGACGCATCGTGCTGCGGCATGTGCTTCCTAACGCGATTGCTTCTCTGCTCGTCGTAAGCACAATGTCAATTGGTGTCAACATAATCGTGGTGGCCGGTCTGAGTTTCCTGGGGTTCGGCATACGCCCCCCAATGCCCTCCTGGGGAGCCATGTTACAGCAAGCACAGGAATTCATGCGCACTGCGTGGTGGATGGCTGTGTACCCAGGGCTGTGCATCATATTTACTGTCTTCGGCTTCAACATCCTCGGAGACAGCCTGCGGGATGTCCTCGATCCACGCCTCAAGTAGGCCTGACACGAATGGAGTAGATGCCCAAGCGGTTAGCACCCAGGACGTCGGTGAATAGACGATCTCCGATCATGACCGCTTTTCTCGGCGGTACGCCGACCTGTTCAAGTATCTCTTTGAAGCCACCCTTCCTCGGCTTCCCCGCACGGTAGCGAAGGGGATATTTCGCAGCCAGTTCCACTATCACGCGATCCTTCGTGCCAATGCGACGGTTCGTCAAGATACCAACACGAAACCCCATCTTTGTTAGGCTCTCAAGAAGCGAAACCACCTCAGGGGAGAGCCGCGCTGGACGCCTACCACCAAGAGTATTGTCTAGGTCGAAGAGAAGGGCCCGCTTCCCCAGGCGATAAAGTCGGTCGTAGTCGATATCGATAATCGAGCGAACCTGTTCACGTGGCCTCAGCAGGTTCATCGTCTTCTCCCTGGAAGAATTCTCCAATCTGTGCCTTGAGTCGCAGTCGAGCCATCACTTCTTCGAACTCATCCTCCATCCCTGGGGCAACGTAGATCTTGAAGAAGATCTTCCCATCGTGCAGTCTCCAGTCCCGACGCACATTCGCCAGGCCATCGTAGGCACTGAGGATCGCGTCGATGAAGTGGATCTCACTCTCAGTCGTGTTGACCCAATAGACGCTTGCCTCACGCATCAGTCCTTCACCTCATCCTGTGAAAACAAACAAAGTGCCTTGTGAAGCGCGATCTCCGGATCGATTCCGCCCTTCCACGCTCGCGCGATTGCTGCCAAAATCATCCCACCTGCGTGTGTCTCTTCGTTCGGGTACTCCGTTCGCTCGATGTCGTCCGGCGATGAAGACAGGTGGTCCACAAGCTTCCTCGCTGCAAGGATGATCGGAAGCCGCACCTTGGCGTGCCTTTCTTGTTTCTTGACCTCGTCCCACGTGCGACGGATGGAATCGATGTCGCTTGGGGCGTCGGCAAAAACATGCGGATGGCGTCGCACCAGTTTGCTGGCCAGGCCATCGATCACATCATCAATCGTGAACTCATGGCTTTCGGAAGCGATCTGAGAGTGCAGTAGAACCTGCAACAGGAGATCGCCAAGTTCGTCGGCGAGCGCACCAGGATCACCCTGGTCGATCGCCTCAATCACCTCGTGCGCCTCTTCCAGGACGTACGGGCGCAGACTTGCATGTGTCTGCGCCCCATCCCATGGGCATCCATCCGGTGCGCGTAGCTTGGCAATCAGCGCTACAAGATCTGGAAAGGTGCTACGATCCGTCACTTGACCCTGGCGTAGGCTGTACGGTGTTGCTTCCGGTCTGAGCCTCTTGTGGTGTCACGGCCTCACTCGGCGTCTGAGTCGGGGCCGGCGTCACTCCCGCCTGCACAAGGAGCTGAGCGACCTCATCCGCACGGTAATCAGGCGCATCGGAGGCCAGCTTCTGTAGCTTCTCCTTTGCGTTGTTATCGTCTCCCTGCGCAAGGTAGAGCGTCCCCAGTTGGAAGAGCGCGTCCAGACCGGCGTCGGTCAGTGGTTTATCTTGACCGACCTGCGCCTGATTGACATCAACGATCTTGTTGTACAGGTCAATCTTATCCACCGCATCTGTGGCATGCTGCAGACCACGCGTTAGGTAATCGATCGCCGTATCGTACTCGGTCCGCCACTTGTATGCCTCAGCGATCCCTCGATAGGCTTCGAGCGAGTCCGGATTGGTATCGAGAACGACCGCATACTGCTTGATCGCGGCGCTCCATTTGTATTCGCTCGCATAGACAGCAGCAAGCTGCAGTCGGAGGTCCATGTCATCGGGAACGAGCGAAACAAGCTTGCTCCCCAGATCTTCCTTCTTCGCCTTGTCAAACGTGCGAGCAAAGGCTAGGCGATAATTGCTGATCGCTCCCTGTTCGTCGCCCTGCTGAAGGAGTGTCTCCGCAAGGCCTGAATAGGCTTCAGCCTTGTACGGTGAACGCAAGATGACATGCTGGAAGTTCTGCTTCGCATCCTCCAAATCTCCACCGGCAAGGTAAGCGTTCCCAAGTTTGATGTACACATCGAGCGAACCACCGCGCGTGATCGCCTTGTTGTACTGATCAACCGCCTCTTTCTCATACTGCGTTATCTGATCGTTCAAATCCTTAAGTGTCGCATCCTCGGCCGACGTACGATCAGTCTTCGCGTTTAGCTCGTCGCGCTGCGCAGCCGCTGCAAGCAATCGCTCGTAAGCAAGGTCACCCAGGCCAATTATCAGCTTGATGTTATCAGGATCTGTTTGCGCAATCTCGTCAAGTGTCTTCTGCGCTCCATCGAGATCCTTCAACGCCAGGTAGGCCGAGGCAAGCTTCGTCATGATGCCAATGTCACCCGGACGCAGATCGAGGGCGGATGTGTACTGTTGCACGGCACGCTGGTAGTTACTACCCTCCATTGCCATATCTCCCGAGCCAATGTACGCTGGAACATACGTCTTGTCCTTGCTGATCGCTTCCTGGAAGCGAGTGTCCGCACCGAGCGTATCGCCACGTTCAGCAAGAAGCTTCCCGTATAGATAGATCGCCGTTGTACTGTCCGGAGCGAGCGTAAGAACACGTTGCAGGAACTTCTCATCGGTATCCGTGTTTTCCAGGGCCTTCAGGTACGCACTTAGGGCATTAGCCTTGTCGGCATCAATCTCTCTCGCCAATGTCGCGATCTGTTCCTTATCAGCATCGCTCTGATCGGTCTTGTCATCGAGCGTCTTCTTCTCCTGTTGAGCGCTGGTCATCTTCGCTTCGTAGATCCGCCCAATGTAGTAAGGAAGATACGGGTCGTCCGACAACCCCTCATCGAGAATCCGCTGGAACTCGGCCAAGCCTTTGTCTTTGTCTTGTTGCTCGATCATGTACGCGTTCACAAGCGGCATCTCGACCGTAATCTGCGCCTGATCGTGGATGTTCTTGTACCAGTCGTTGAACTTCCTGTCGCCGACCTCTTTCACGTAGTCGTCGTGCACCTTTGTCTTTACATCGGCAAGGCTCGGGGTGTGAGCGGCCTTACGATCTGTGACCTTGATGATATGGTAGCCATACTGACTTTTCACCGGCTGGCTGATTTCGCCGACCTTCAGGGAGAATGCAGCGTCTTCGAATTCCTTGACCATCTGTCCACGACCGAAGAAGCCGAGGTCCCCGCCCTTATCCTTGGTACCGGTGTCCGTCGAGTACTTCTTGGCTAGCTCCGCGAAGTCTGCGCCGTTGTTCAGCTCGTCGAGGACCTTGTTTGCTGTATCAAGATCTTTAACAAGGATGTGCGACGCGCGTACCTGCTCGTCCTCGGTGTACTTGGAGATGTTCTTCTCAAAATAGGCTGCCAAGTCGTCATCCGTCGGTTCGACATTCCCAACTACTGCATCACGCAACGCCTCATCGCGCAGTTGCATCTCGACGCTATTGTGCATATCCTTCTTGAAGCCCTCTAGAGTCTTTCCTTGCCCTTGCAGGTAAGTAACAAGCTGTTCTTCCGTGATGTTGTAGTTGCTCAGCAGATCGTTGTACTGCTTGTCTGTCTGAGCATCGACATCCTTCGATGCAACGCTGATCTTCATCAGTTTAGCTTGTTGTCCATAAAGCGCCTCGCGAATCAATTGCTGCATCGCCTGACCCTCTATTGATAACTGAAAGTACGCACCGCTAGCCCCTGTAAACAGGGAACTTGGGTCCTGTCCCATCTGCTGGTAGTACTGGCGATACTGATTGGAGAGATTTGTCGACGCATTGTCCAGCTCAGCGCGCATGATCTTCGTTCCGTTTACTACTGCAGCGACGCCTGCCTCATTTGTCGTCGAACTGGATGAGCTCTTGAACATGCCGGCCTGGTTCAGGCCGATTAGGCCCACGCCACCTATGAGAAAGGCTACGACAATGGCCCAGATAATCGTCTTCTTGTGTCGCTCAAAAAAGTTGTACATCGTTAGTCACTCACTCCTTTGGACAGAAACTCAAGTTCTGCAGAATGGTACATGGATCACTTCACCCGAACAAGGCAGGAGAAAGATCCGATAGTTGCTACTCCTTTGTCGCCTACAGCGGATGGCGAGCCTCGAGTGCAACTTCGATGACCGTTCGTTCTTCTCCCCCAACCTTTGGTGGAACAAACCCTGGTGCAAAGCAGAGATCTATGTCACTCGGCGCAACGTGGCGCCGCGCGATTGCTATCATCTTGACTGCCTGGTTGACCGCACGCGGCCCGATAATCTGCGTTCCAATCTCAACTCCCTCCAACATGCCGCTAGCAATCACCCCGTCACTGCCACCTGGGAAGAGCCCGGCGACACCATGAATCTCCTCTCCATCATCTCCAGGATTACTTGGCACTTTCGCTGAACTGCGTCTGGCGAATCACATTGACCCTTATTTCTCCTGGGTAGTTTAATTCACCCTCTATCGCACGTGCGATGTCGTAGGCAAGTTTTGCCGCTGCATCATCGCTCGCTCGCTCCGGCTGCACCATTACCCTAACCTCACGCCCCGCTTGCAGCGCGTACGCCTCCTGGACAGCGGGGAAGGATCGACAAAGCTCCTCTAACTCATGCAGCCGCTGGATGTAGCGCTCAAATGTCTCCTGCCTCGCTCCGGGACGAGCTGCGGAGAGCGTGTCCGCCGCTTGAATAAGAACATCAAGAACCCCTTTCGGATCAATGTCCTCGTGATGCGAAGCTATTGCGTGTACAACTTCGGATCCCTCGCCATATCGACGAGCCAGATCAGCCCCAATCAGAGCGTGCGGACCATCAACTTCATGATCGACTGCCTTCCCGATGTCGTGTAGCAGACCAGCCCGTTTTGCTTTCTGAGCGTCGATCCCCAATTCATCTGCCAGCATCTTGGCTATGGAACTCACCTCAAGCGAGTGTGCAAGCTGGTTTTGGCCATAACTTGTGCGATACTTAAGCCGACCAAGAAGCGCGGCAAGCTCAGGGTGAAGGTCAACCCCGATGTCGAATGCCGCTTTCCTACCTTCCTCCTTGATCTTCTCCGACAGGCGCGCCTTCGCGCGCTGCACCTTTTCTTCTATCTGAGCCGGATGAATACGTCCATCCTCGATCAGCCGCTCCAGTGCCATGCGCGCCACTTCGCGCCGCAGTGGATGGAAGCAGGAGAGAACGACCATCTCCGGCGTATCATCGACAAGAAGTTCAACGCCGGTGAGCGCTTCGAATGTCTTGATGTTTCGCCCCTCGCGACCGATGATCCGTCCCTTAAACTCTTCAGACGGGATTGGAACGGAACTTGTGGTATGCTCCTCTACGTACTCCGCGGCGTAGCGCTGCACCGCAGTAGCGAGGATTTTCGCTGCGCGCTGCTGTGCCTCCTCGCGCGCCCTTCGCTCAGATTCCTCCACCTTGCGTGAGAAGAAGCGCTGCGATTCACTCTCGACAACCCGCAAAAGATGTTCGCGTGCTTCGTTCTGACTCCAGCCAGAAACGCGTTCCAGTTGCGCCCTTGCTTCTCCCAGAAGCTCTGATCCTTCCTTTTTCAGACGCTCAACTTCTTCCTCGTCTTGGCGCAGCGCATCCTCAATCTGTTCCAGGTAGTTTGATTTCTTCCCCAGTCGATCCTCGCGTCGAAGGATGCGCTCCTCCATGCGAGAGAATTCCTCCTCACGGCGTTTGCTCCGCTCTTCAAGCTCATCTCGCAGCTTCTGGATCTCACGTTGCCCGTCAAGGAGCGTCGCTGCCTTGAGGCGCTCAGCTTCCTCCTGCGCCTCCTGCAGGTACTCAGCTTCCTTGTGGCGCCGCGGAACACTCCCAACAAGATACCCCGCCGCAAGGCCAGCGATTACACACAATCCTAGCCCGATATATCCTATTAATCCCATCACACCCCATCCTTTGTACGCGTGTCAAGCCCAAAACAACCATTCATTATACCCGCTTCTCTCCCTCGATACGTAGGACAGCTGGGAGGAATACCAAGCTGAACAAGAGCGTGAACCCGATTCCGAGCAACGCTGACACTCCCAGGAAGCGCAGGCCGGGTGTGCGCGCAATCAGCAGGCTGGCAAAGACGAGCATCGTCGTGAGAGACGTAACGAGAATAGCCACCGTGGTCATGCGCCCCGCGCGCTCAACCGCCCCATCGGGAGAGAGAGCGCGCTCCTCCAGATAGCGATGGATTATGTGAATCCCGTCATCCACACCTATCCCAATCAACAGAGGGGAGATTGTTATGTTTACGAAATTGAAGTCGACCTGCAGCAGACGCATGCCTCCAAGCATCCACACGTACCCTAGGATAAGCGGAGAGGCGGCAATCAGGGCGCGTCCCCAACCACCGATGCTACGCCATAGAGTGATTATGATCATTACCGCGGCGAACACAGTAGACACTAGGAAATCCCGTCGCATGTAGTCCTCAAGCTTCCCTGCCACGAGCGGCATCCCAAAGAATCTATCGGCAAAGGAGGCAGCATAAGTGTTGAATTTTTGCATGTTCCCTTCTTGATAGATGCTCTTAACCATGCGCGCCTGAACTATGTAGCTCCCATCTGGAGCAAGGAAGCGGGCCCGAATCCCTTCAGGGAGGCTCATGACGATGTCTCGCAACAGAGTCTTCGCTGCTGGAAGATCGCGAACTTCGGAAAGGCTCTTGTTCAATCCGGTGAGTGCCCCCTTAAGTCCTACGATTTCTTCCTTGACAGTCGGAACATCAACTTCTTTCAGCGTATCTTGAACCATCTTCAGCTGTGACTGAATGCTATCGGCACTCAGCGCGAGCTCCGCCTCACCGTTCATGGCAGCGATGTACTGCAACAGGCCAAACTGAGCCAACAGCGTTCGAATCTGCGTCTGTACAGTGGCTCTCTCACTCAGACTGCGATCGATGATATCAAGCTGATCGATGTATGAGTCGATGTTTAGGTTATCGAGCACATCCTTTTGCTGTGCCAAATTCACAGGCAGAAGGCTCAATGCCGAATCGATCCCGTTAACGAGGTCGCTCCGTTTCAAATGGGCAACGATGTTCGCAAGCTCATCTTCGTCCTTGGCAAAGAATGTATAGTAGTCTCCAATGCGCGTGCTTTTCTCGCCAAATGCGGTAAGCACGTTTTGCAGCACTGTCTGACTCTCGACGCGCGGGACCATGTCTTGGCTGGAAAACACGAAATGCGTCTGTGCAGCCTGAAAGGCAATGAAGAACGTCAAGATAATGACTATGACAAAAATCGCGCGTGCCTTTTCTGTAACGAACTGGAAGAAGCGAGTCAGATGCGGAGCGTAGTTGATCACGCTCTCTCGGTGATGGAAGCGAAACAAGAAGTGAAAGAGCGTAATCAGGGAGGGCAAGAGGAGGATAGTGGTGAAGAACGAGAGCAGGACTCCCACCCCAGTGATCGCACCCATTTCGAACAGAGCCCGCGAGCGAGAAAGGAGCAGACCAAGGAAGACAAGGGCCGTTGTCACTGCACCGATGAGGGAAGCTTCGCCTTTTTTCCACACTGTCAAGTAAAGAGCTCGATTGAACGGCGTCCCCTTGGTGCGTTCTTCAGCATAGCGAGATATCAGATGGATGCTGTAGTCTATCCCTAAACCTAGCACAAGCGCTGGCAGGAACGTCGTGACAAGATTGAATCCGCCCACCGCAAATTTCGCCCAGGCCATGGTAAGGACAACGCTCATCAGAAGAGGAACAAGAGCGATTATGCTGTAGAAAACTGAGCCAAAGGCCAAGAAGAGTATTACGAGCACCCCAACCGAGGAGATTATCGTGCTGCGCAGCATGTCTGAGTTGATTACTGAATTTGTCTCTGTGTTGAATGCGTACGTCCCGGTTACGCCCACACTCACACCGAGGCTTCGCAAATCAACCGTGGAGAGCGCCCTGTTCAGCCTCGCCATCACATCCGCGCTGTAGGTCACACCACGTTCCGAGGGAAGGCGAGGACGCACATTGATGAGAAGCTTAGTGTGATCGCTGGAGAAGAACGGCTCTGGCGTGCGGATTGTCTGCTCGGGAGATGGGGCAAACACCTTCTTGATCTCCAGCACATCAGCTGTCACTTTGGGAATCTCAGCAAGATTGTCGATCGTCGCCATGACCCCTGTATTCAGGGACGCAACCCCATCAAGCTGGGACTTCACTGCCTCGATTCCGCTCTCATCGGACAGAGCGGTTTCTCCTCCGTACGTCGTCTGCGTGAACGCATCATTCACCTGACGATACGCGCTTGCAAGATCGGTTGTTAGCAGCGGTGCTGTGCGTTCCGATCCGGATATTGTCTTCTCTGCCGACTCGACACTCGCTTCGATCTGCTCAAGCTCATCCTTATTCAGCCGATAGAGCACGAGATACTGATCAGGAATCTCCGGCGCGAGCTCACGCGTGTAGGTGACCTCAACAAACTCCGGATCTTTGTCAAGCTGTGTCTTGATCTGCTGAGCTACCGAGAGAAGCCGATGCGAACGCGCTTCCTCACTCAGAGTCTCAGGTGAGTCAAGCGACACAAGGAGAGCCAGGTAGTCGCTTTGCAAAAGCGATTCCTCTGTATGACGATAACTGTCGATTAGCGGATCGTTCTGTGGAAGGAGATCGAGAAACGAACCACGGATCGGGATGTTCCGTACGTAGTAGGCGGCTGCCCCAGTGATCACTAGGGACGCAATCACTACCCACCACGCATAGCGGCGACTTATCCTGAAGATGCGGTAAAACGCCCGATTCCTGATCGGTCTCATCCTCGCCATATGCGACCGCCTAGCTTGCCTCCTCGCTAGGGCTAGTCACTTCGATATCGTACCCGATCAGCTTGGCGGTCAAGCGAACATTCTGCCCACCCTTGCCGATCGCCAGCGACAATTCGTCATCGGGAACGATCACTTTGGCATGATGATTCTTCTCATTCAGATCAACAGAGATAACAGATGCTGGTTCGAGGCCGTTCTTGAGTAGCTGTTCCACAGAATCGCTCCAGCGGACGAGATCAATCTTCTCACCCGAGAGTTCACGTGTCACGACGCGCACTCGCGCGCCGCCAGCACCGACGCAGGTCCCCACAGGGTCCACGTTAGGATCGAGAGACTCAATCGCCACTTTGCTGCGTCGCCCGGGC
Source organism: Candidatus Bipolaricaulota bacterium (assembly GCA_021163015.1). Taxonomy (GTDB): domain Bacteria; phylum Bipolaricaulota; class Bipolaricaulia; order UBA7950; family UBA9294; genus M55B144. The sequence goes on along the minus strand of JAGGXO010000101.1, from coordinate 7,189 downwards.
TCACGAGCGATCCTGCGCACGACAAGCGTGCCCTCTTCAATTTCAGGCACCTCCAATCGCAGCAGCTGATGCACGAACTCGGGATGAGCTCGGGAGAGCAAGATGCGCGGATCACCCTGTGTTCGCTCGACGCTCACTAGATACGCCCGCAGCCGGTCGCCGGCGTGGTAGCGCTCTCCAGGGATGCGCTCTGAGTTGGGAAGGATTGCCTCAGCCTCGCCAAGATTCACCCAAACATCCTTTCCCTCGAAGCGATGTATTGAACCACTGATGATTTCGCCGACCCGATTGATGTATAGGTCATAGACAATGTCACGCCTCGTACGAGTGACAGCCTGACGGATCGCTTCCTCTGCCTTCTTGGTGGCGATGCGGCCGAACTTCGCAAGCTCAATCCGCTCACCGTTGATGAAGATGTCGCCCGACCGCTGGTCGATCTCGACATCAACCTTTGTGTCCGCATCCGCATGGTGTTCTTCGCGGTAAGCCGCCGCTAGGCCCTGCCGGATGGCATCGTACAAGTCCTCACGGGGAACTCCCTTCTCCTTTGCCATCTCCTCCAAGGCTTCTATGAACGCAATATTCATCTCATCCCGAAAAGGCTTCGGTTCACTCTCCTCGTAAAGAAGAACAGCACTCACCTGCGCAGTCAACACCAACCGCGCTCTCCAGTGCGCTTCCATTCTTCACATGATCCTCGTATTATACGCTACACCGACATCGGCAAACAATAGGGGAATGATGACCAAGAGCAAATTCGTAGTAACAGAGGCACAGAGCGGACTGCGGCTGGATCGCTACCTCGCTCTCAACATGCCAGGTATCTCCAGGAGCACGATACAGCGGCTGATCCGCGACGCGCAGGTCACAATGGGACCGCGTGTGATCACCCGGCCATCGCTACGAGTCCGCTCAAATCAGATAGTCTCATGCGAACTACCAAAGGAGAAAACTCTCACTGCGAAAACAATCAAACTCGATGTTCTGTACGAAGACGATTCAATCGTCGTTGTCAACAAGCAGCCCGGACTCGTGGTTCACCCCGGCGCGGGGCAGAACGAGACAACTCTGGTCGAAGGCCTCCTTGTCGATCGAGATCTCCCAATTGAGGATGATCCAATGCGCCCAGGGATCGTCCACCGGCTCGACAAGGACACGAGCGGTGCCATGGTTGTTGCCAAGACCGCAGAAGCGATGCGCCTACTGAAAGAGCAGTTCGCTGCGCGCGCGGTAGACAAGCTATACGTGGCGAGGGTAGAGGGAATCGTCACGGAAGAAGAAGGGATGATCGACGCTCCTATCGGTCGCGACCCTGCGAATCCTCGCCGTATGGCGATCAACCCACAGGGGCGAAGCGCGCAAAGCGAATTTCGCGTCCTACATAGATCAGATTCTTCTACCTTCCTCATGGTGCGGTTGCGGACGGGACGCACGCATCAGATACGCATCCACATGCGCTACATCGGGCACACTGTTATTGGTGATACCCTCTATGGAAGAGGGGATGGTCGGTTGATGCTTCACGCATGGCGTCTGGGGTTCACGCATCCACAACGAGGAGAGTACGTGTCGTTCACATCTCCGCTTCCGTCAGAGTTCAGCCTTCCAGATGAGATACGGCTCGATGAAGCAGCTGGCGCTCTTCAGTCTTGATGAGAGATTCTCAGAGCCCCAATTAGGTAATCCACGCCTGCAATGTACGTCACACCAACAGCGAGGTAGAACAGTATACGACCGCAATCTACGTTGACAATCATCAGGCTCATCGCGAGGAAGGTGAGCATAGCACCACCCTTTCCAAGCATGCGCGAACCCTGCACCTTCCTGGCCAAGAGGTGAAGGAAGAGGGCGCCGATTCCAAGCGCAACCTGCGGGACAAAGAACAATATGACCCACAACAATGGGATCGTCCCCATCATCCACAGCAAGACCACAAGTGATGCATAAAGTGCCTTGTCGACCATCGGGTCGAGAACCTTCCCGAGCAGGCTCACCTCATGCCTGCTGCGTGCCATCATCCCATCGAGCACGTCACCCGCACTGGCAACAAGGAACAGAACTAGCGCAACTTCTCTCCGCCCAAGAACAAGCAGAACAACGATTGGGGCGATCAGAGTAGCGCGAGCGAGTGTTATCTTGTTGGCTAATGACATATCACTCTAATCATAATCGCAATCCCTCATCTGATACAAGCTGCTTGAAGCCCATTCGCAGGTCTCGGTATAATGCCTCACCAGATGCGCAAAAGGAGTGATGCGATGAAGAAACGAGTGATCATCATGGGGGCGGCGGGGCGCGATTTCCACAACTTCAATGTCTACTTCCGCGACAATGAGGACTACGAAGTGGTGACGTTCACCGCGACACAGATCCCGGACATTGAGGGCAGAATGTATCCTGCGGAACTTGCGGGCAGGCTCTACCCAAATGGAATCCCGATCGAGCCGGAATCGGATCTGGAGAAGCTGATCGTGGAAAAGAAGGTTGATCTCGTCGTTTTCGCCTACAGTGACGTTACCAACCAATATGTCATGGAGCGTTCCGCGCTAGTGAACGCGACTGGCGCTGACTTCATGCTGATGGGAACAAAGTCGACCATGGTTGAGTCGAAGAAGCCACTGATATCGATCACTGCCGTGCGCACGGGCTCGGGGAAGAGCCAGACGACAAGACGCGTAAGTGAGATCCTGAAGAGCCAAGGGAAGAAGCTGGCCGTCATCCGTCACCCAATGCCCTATGGAAACCTCGTAGAGCAGGAGTGGCAACGCTACGAGACCTATGCTGATCTCGATAAGTACGAGTGTACCATCGAGGAACGCGAGGAGTATGAGCCGCACATCGACAGCGGAACGATAGTCTATGCCGGTGTGGACTACGAGAAGATCCTGCGCAAGGCCGAAGAAGAAGCGGATGTCGTCATCTGGGATGGCGGAAACAACGACTTCTCCTTCTACAAGCCTGACCTGTCGATAGTCGTGGTTGACCCGCATCGTGCGGGGCATGAACTCCTTTACTACCCCAGCGGGGTCAACCTGCGCACGGCGGATATCGTAGTGATCAATAAGGTAGATACCGCGTCGTTCGATGACATCCAATTCGTGCGCCACAATGTGATCGATGTCAATCCGAAAGCACGCATAATCGAGGCTGCATCGCCGATTCAGGTTGATGATCCTTCTGTCATTCGTGGGAAGCGAGTACTGGTCATTGAGGACGGGCCAACACTCACCCACGGGGGAATGAAATACGGTGCCGGTACGATCGCAGCCAAGCGCTTCAACGCAACTGAGATCATCGATCCGCGGCCATACACTGTCGCCTCGATCACCGACACTTACAACAAGTACCCCAAGATCGGACATCTCCTGCCCGCCATGGGCTACGGCGATCAGCAGATCAAGGATCTGCAAGAGACAATCGATCGCGTAGATTGCGAGGCAGTCGTAATTGGCACACCGATCGACCTCACGCGATTGATCTCGTTCAAGGTACCCGCAACGCGAGTGCGTTACGAACTTCAGGAGATCGGGCTTCCGAATCTAGATACTCTGCTGAAAGATTTCTAGTAAGCAATGAACTGCTGACCCCGCACAAAACGCAGGTGCGGGGTCAGTGTGCTTGCAATGTGAAAAGAAGTGTCAAGAGCAATCCCAAGACGGCGCCGGCAGCAAACCCAAACAGTACATCGTGGAACCCAACGCCCACCAGAGTACCTACAACAAGCCCCATAGGCAAGAGAATAACCAAGTGTCTTGCTCTTCCTCGTAGCAGCCTACGCCACATTCATGCCACCAGTGCTTCCACCGATCACCCGCAGGAACGCACGTACGACCTGCGGATCAAACTGTGAGCCTGAGTTCTTCTGTAACTCAGCAATGGTCTCTTTCTCGGAGAGGGCCTTCCGATATGGTCTATCAGAGACCATTGCATCATAGGCATCAACAACAGCGATGATTCGAGCCTCGACCGGAATATCATCGCCCGAAAGTCCTCGGGGATATCCACTCCCGTCATAGCGCTCGTGGTGGGCGTAGACTACCTTCGCCGCATCCCGCAAGAATTCCTTATCTTCAAGCATCTGGGCACCGTACTCGGGATGCTTACGCATCTCCACCCATTCCTCATCGCTGAGCGCGCCAGGCTTGTTGAGAATCTCATCTGGAACCTTAACCTTCCCGACATCGTGCAGATACGCAGCGTACGAAAGAGTGATCAACTGATCGCCGTTCAAGTTTAGCTTCTCGCCTGTGGCGATTGCCAGCCGCTCCAAGCGGTGGCAATGGCCTTCAGTGGCCTCGTCCTTCTCCTCAACCGAGCGTACCAACTGCAGAATCTCTTGGATCTCGTCACGCATCAGGTGGAAGCTCGGGGGAGACGAGATCAGTAGCAGATCAGTGTCCTTTTCTACCTGAAAGTGAGCACGCGCCGAAAGGCCGTGATGATAGATGTAGTCCCCAGCGCGCAAGAGAATATTATCATCTGTCTCATGTAACTCGCCGCTGAGAACATAGATAAATTCAAACCCTTCCCACTCGCTTGCCTCGTCAAGAAAAAAATACTTCCCGGCAACTATGTGCTGCCGGGTAACATCGAAGGATCCCTGCTGGACAAGAAGATCCAGCGCGGTCGCCTTCTTCTCTATATTCTCTCGTCGGTCAGATCCCCGAACGATCGTTAAGCCCGCGACCACGCTGGACCCCTTTTCTTAGTTACTTCTCTCAACCACCACCGACGTGGATCGGGCTTGACGAACTCGTGAGCAAACGTCCTCCACCGACGTGGATCGGGCTTGACGAACTCGTGAACGCGCGCCCCCCACCGACGTGGATCGGATCTGCCGACACCGTTACTGCCGCAATGGCGACAAACAGAGATACCACCATCACGACTAACAGCAACGTCTTTGCCAATCGCTTCATTTTCGTGCCTCCTTGCGCTTGGGATTTCACTCTTATTATGCCTAGCAAGAGCAAGTCTTAGACATCGGCGGCACAAAACCGCAGCCCGTTCGTTATTCAGCATCATTACCCATCGATACGTGGTCCGTTTTCATAGCAAGCTCTAGCATATCTCCCACGCTACAGCAACGCAAACGGTAAACTCAGCCAAGATCGATTTCGCCTGGCCCTCACATTAGAGATCCCTCATCCCCCGCACGGCAAGTCCCCCCAGGCCCGCGATCGCTGCCACTGCTCCACACACTATGATCATCCCCGGCGCGGCGACCAGGGTTAGGATCGCGCCCGTAGCGGCAAGGGAGATGGGCTGCAGCCCGTCAGTTATCGCTGACTGTGCTGCAAAGACCCGTCCTTGCAACTCATTAGGAACACGTGTCTGGAAGATGACCGCTTCAATGATATTTACAACCGCCACAGACAATCCCACCAATCCAAGCGAGACAAGCGAAAGCATCATCCCCCTTGAAAGCCCGAATACCGAGAGCATAGTGCCGAGGAGGATCAGTCCAGCGATGATCCACATGCCACGCCGCCGTAATCGCCTGAGGCGAGCAGTGAGCAGCCCGCCAGCGACCATCCCTACCGATAGCGCAGAGCCGAACAGGCCAAATCCGCGTGCCCCTGTATGGAGAACGTCCTTGGCCATGATTGGGAAGAGGATGCTCGTCGGGGCGAGGACAAAGTTGATGAGGGCGAAGAGAAGGAGCATGAAGAAGAGGACCTTCCTGTCGTAGAGAAACCTGAAGCCAGTAGCGATATCGGAGAGGACCGAACTCAATCCTCGCCCCGCATGCATTCGTGGCGATGGGAAGGAGGACGCGACAAGCGAAATCGCGGCAATCAAGAAGGTGAACGCATCGACCCACATCGTGGGGCCACTTCCGATCATCCCAACCAGTATCCCGCCAAGCGCTGGTCCAGCAATTCCAGCGGCGCCGCTCGAAATCTGGTAGAGGGAATTGGCCTTCGTCAACTGCTCTCCTGGCACCAAGTTAGGAATTGAAGACTGAAGCGACGGGCGGTGAAAGAGCGTTGCTGTGGAGGCAAGGATGGTGAAAACGTAAATCTCCCATATCTGTAATAGACCGATTAGGAGGAGAGTAGCCGCGGCCCCAATGATAAGGCCGTTCACCAGGTTCATCGCCAGCATCAGCTTGCGGCGATCAAGTCGATCGATAAATACCCCCGCGATCGGTCCAAAAAAAAGGGTTGGGAGAGCTGTGGCAATGGCAACTCCGGCAAGTGCGGCCGCAGATCCCGTCTTCTCCAGCACCCACCACAGGAGTGCAATGTAGGTCAACCGGCTGCCAAACATCGAGAGGCTTTGTCCTGCCCAAACAAGGACGAAACTACGATTCCGCCATAAAGACGCATTATTATTCATCAGGGTTACAATAGAGTATATCGACTCCTGTTCTCAAGTCAACGTTTCGACTCAACCGATTGTGCCATCTCACGGGGGAAGCCATAACAAGAAGGCATCTCCCGAGCAAAGCTCATTTATCGCTCCAAGTCGAGAACAATCACACACTAGTTCTCTCACCCGCTTGCCATCACACATCAAGCCGCGAGGACCGCTAAGAGATGCCCTGATTCTGCCCTTGACCTCCCCTCGCTTCCTCTTACGTAGGGCGGTCTTTCGCGTCTCACTCATAGCACGACCCAACCACGGATGCTTTGCAGATGGGAAGGCTCAGCCCGCGTTGTGCCAGTCAAAGACGAGGGTTACAATTGTGCTAAAGAGTACGCTCTATCACCATTGCTACAATTGAGGAGGAAGGATATGGCAGAGAAACACATGATGACAATAGACGGGAATACGGCGGCTGCACACGTTGCCTACGCGTTCAGCGACGTTGCCGCAATATACCCGATCACCCCCAGTTCCCCCATGGGAGAGGTGGCCGATACCTGGGCCGCACACGGCCGAAGGAACATCTTCGGGCAGCCACTACAGGTGACGGAAATGCAAGCGGAATCCGGCGCAGCCGGAGCTGTCCACGGCTCCCTTGTCGCCGGCGCTCTGACGACGACATTCACCGCATCGCAAGGCCTGCTCTTGATGATCCCCAACATGTACAAGATCTCTGGAGAACTCCTTCCTGGAGTATTTCACGTATCGGCACGTGCCGTGGCTGGACACGCCTTGTCCATCTTTGGCGACCACTCCGATGTGATGGCTACACGCCAGACGGGATTTGCCCTCCTTGCCTCCGCATCGGTGCAGGAAG
>JAGGXO010000012.1 GCA_021163015.1 Candidatus Bipolaricaulota bacterium | reverse complement strand
TTCTCAATCTGCGCGGATGGACCGTACCAGTCAACGCCGCCTATGATGTCACTTGCACTGCTGTTCATCCTGGGAACAAAGGCTCCCCCTGCAGTGCACAGCGGTTCTTCCTGGCGAGCAATGATCCTGCCGCTCTCCTCTGCAATCAGTGCTGTGACCTTCGTTCCCCCTACGTCCACGGCAGCTAGGTAGCGTTCCTTTGTCGTCAATGATCCTCCCGATCCGAGTCCAGCCTTCTTTGCCTGAATACGCCCTGCAATTGCGTTTTCATCCTCCCATTAGTGCATAATCGTAAGAGAGCGACGATCAGAGTGCAATATGGTGGGTCGTGTAATCCTTGCCTTTGCGCTCGCTCACGGTGAAACTTAGGGGCGATGGATCGGGCGGTAGTGGCAGATGTGAGGGGGAGATGAGATGAGTAAATTCGAAGGCATGATTGACAGAAGTTCACCCGCCCCGATCTATCAGCAGCTAAAGGAGATCATCAAGCGCAAGATCGAGGACGGTGAGTTCATGCCTGGGGAACGGATCCCCACCGAGTATGAACTGTGCGACATGTTCGCTGTCAGTCGTGCTCCGGTGCGCCAGGCGCTGAGCGAGCTGGTCAACGAAGGACTGCTAAATCGCCAGCAGGGGAGCGGAACGTTCGTCAATCGTAAGTTTGGTGCCAAAGCAGCATCGCTTCGCGTAATAGTCCCTGAGGATCTCTGGATAGCTCCCTTGCGGCAGGCTGTTAAGCGATCCAACGAGGAGAGTGCAGAAAGGAAAGTTCGCCTCGACGTACGTGCCGTGGGGCGGCCACAGTTGCACGACACGATACTCTCTGCTGTTGGCAAAGGAGAGGCACCCGATCTTGCACTGATCGACTGGGCGTGGGTGAGGGAGTTTGCCGATCTTCACTTCCTGAAGCGGCTGGATATCATTGATCCGGATTGGGCTTACGCATTCAAGAAGGACCTATTTCCAGCATTTGCAGACCAAGAAAAGCCAGATCTGTATGGTGCGCAACCAGAGGCAAATGTGTCAGTCCTCTGGTATCGAAAGGACTGGTTCGAGGAAGACGGGTTGGAACCGCCCCGTACGTGGTCTGACCTCGTGAGGACTGCGCGGCGTTTTCAGCCACGCATCAGATTTCCGTTGGTGTTCGCGGCCGGTCGCAAGGCGAAGGAGACGACGACCTATCAGATGCTTCCGTTTCTGTGGTCTGCTGGAGGTAGGTTGTTTGATGGCGAAGTGGAACTGGATGGTGGAGTAGTTACGGGGTTGCGGTTCATCGCCGATCTTGTCCACAAGTACTGTGTAGCATCACCTGATGTTGCAGCGTATGCTTGGGACGAACCAGCACGGCTTCTTGCCAAGGGAAGAGCGGTTCTTGCAGTGGGCGGGAGTTACGAGAAGCCGCTCATTCAAGAGGAAGCTGGATGGGATGACGAGGCGTTCCGTGATAAGGTGGGGTGTATCCAGATCCCTGCTGCGGTGGGGGGCGCGCCGGCGACGGTTGCAGGAGGGATGGTGTATGTCATCTTTCGGCAAACACGCGTGGCGCCACTTGCTCTCGATGTGCTGAAACGCATTGTTAGCCCGGATCTAATGCGAAAGTTCTGCGTGGAGACTGGACGCAGCCCGACACGCATTTCTGTGGCCAAGTCGCTCGACACAGAGCGTGGTTGGTTCTCACGCCGAGTCTCGGAGTTGATGCACGGTGCTCGCCCGCGCTGGGACATACCAGAGTACGCACGGGTATCCGGCCAGCTCCAGCTAATGATAGAAAGCGCGGTCACCGGGCGGGCTACACCGCAAGAAGCGGTGGAGAAGACGCGTGACGTCCTGCGTGCCATCTTCTCCTAGACGCTACTCGGTCTAGCCCTTCCAGTTTCTTGCTGCATTCCTCCTTGGCCTTGACACGACAGATGTCCAGTGCTATATTTGTCATAACAAATTTGCTGTTTCTGTTGGAGGTGAGCTGCCTATCGCACAATAGTTGACCGGTTGTTGTGTTGTTGTTGTGTGAGGAATATGCGTAACAAGGAGGGAGCAAAGATGAAAAAGGGCTTGATTTATGCACTATTGATCGGGCTGATCTTGGCCGTCGCAGTGGGTGTTTATGCTGCTGACAAGACAGTGGTAGAGTTCTGGACAACGGACAATGAAGTCGATCGTGTGGCGGCCTATGAAGCTGTGGCCGCGCGGTTCATGGCTGAGAACCCTGGCATTGAGGTGAAGATTGTCCCAGTCGATGAAGCTTCTATAAGTCAAAGGATTTCTACGGCGAGGGCTGCTAATAAGCTGCCTGACATCGTTCGCATGGGGATCGAGCGTGTGGCGACCTTCTCTGCTGACGGAATCCTCGATGAGGACGCTGCCGAATCCGTGATCAACAGTATCGGCAAGAGCGACTTCCGTGCTGGTCCATTGAACATGGTGATCGACCCTGCCACTGGTAAGTATGCTGCTGTTCCGTACGATGGCTGGATACAGGCAATCTGGTACCGTGCTGATCTGTTCAAGGAAGCAGGGCTGACCCCTCCGGTCTCTTGGGCCGACATTAACGCTGCGGCAGATAAGCTCCCCGGAACAGGTGGGCTCCTGTATGCACTAACTCTGGCGACAGACCCTGGGCAGAACTACGGGCAGCAGGTGTTTGAGCAGGTAGCGATGTCGAACGACGCCTGGCCGTTTGACAAGGACGGAAACGTCACCATGGATACTCCGGAGATGATCGCAGCTCTGAAGTTCTATACTGATCTGCAGCGTGCTGCCGTCCCGGGGCCGCAGTACTGGCGTGGAGCCCGCGAGGCGTACGAACTTGGTCAGGCAGGGATGCTCTTCTACAGCACCTACATTATGGACGACCTAGTTGAAGGCTCTGGCCTGGAGGCCGGCGGCAATGTTCAGATTCCGATAGCGGACCTGCCAGGGAAGACCGGATTCGCTCCGAAGATGGTCGGGCCGAATGGATCGGCCTCGTACGGTCAGCTTGTTACTCTGGGGATCATGGAAGGAGCTGACACTGCCGCGCAAAAGGTGGTTGAGTACTTCCTTACCGGTCAGAACTATCAGGACATCCTGGCACTTGCTCCGTTTGGCAAGGTTCCAGTGCTGAAAAGTGCGGTTGACGGGTGGAAGCAACTGAGTCCGTACTTCGCCCACTACTCCAGTGATACACTGGATCAGATCGCCAATGGTTTTGAGACGATGCAGCGTTGGCTGTTCCGCCCGGACTATGATGCGACGGAACGTGCCGTGATCGGTGACATCGAAGGACGCAAGTTGATTCCACAGGTCATCAGCAATATCGCACTCGAGGGTATAATGACCCCCGAGACCGGTGCTGCCTGGTTGCAGCAGCAGGTTGAGGCGATGCTCGCTGAACGGAAGTAATTTTGCTGTTGAGCGCTGGGGGTAAAAGATTGCCCCCAGCGCAATCTTTTTGTGCATTACAAGACTAGATCGACCACAATTGTAACAGGGGAAGAATGAGGCGTGGACAACAACTATTGAATCGTTGGGATTCCCTGGAAGCACGGGAATCTCGCCTTGCTTGGCTCCTCACGTCTCCTACGGCACTGATAGTCTTTGGCCTCATTATTTTCCCTGCGATATTCAGTATCTGGATAAGTTTTCATGACATAACCCTGAGAAACTTGAATGATGTCTTTCACGCGCCCTTTGTGGGATGGAGGAATTACTCTCGTGTAGTCAATGATTTTGCCTTCAAGTTTCAGAGTATTCATCAATGGGGAGCTGCGGTAACCAGTGTCGTATACTCTTTTGCTTCAACGCTTCTAACAGTGGCGATTGGCCTTGCCGCCGCACTCCTGTTGAATAAACCGTTTCGTGGGCGAGGGGCAACACGAGCTATCTTCCTCTTCCCGTATGTGGCACCGATTGTCAGTGTGGCCTTTGTTTGGCGATGGATACTCGATCCTCGTCCGTCAGGTGTTCTCAATGAT
>JAGGXO010000141.1 GCA_021163015.1 Candidatus Bipolaricaulota bacterium | reverse complement strand
TGCGCGGAAACCTCATCTCCTTGCTGTGCAAGCCCATCTCGTGCCGGATCATCCCGATCAGATCCTCCGCGTCACCCTGATCGAGGATGGTGAAATCCTTGCTGATCCCGGCGGCGCTTGCGTAGATACGCAGAAGCCTGTTTGCCGTGGCATGAAACGTTCCGCCCCAGACGCGCCCTGTCACGGGAGTACCGCGTTCCGTGATCCGCGAAGCGCGATGCAGCATCTCCTGAGCGGCCCGACGGGTGAAGGTGAGGAGGAGAATCTTCCCCGGATTGATCCCGCGCGAAATAAGGTAGGCGACGCGATAGGCCAGTGTCCTCGTCTTTCCCGTCCCAGCCCCGGCAACGACCAGCAGCGGACCATCACCGTGTGTCACGGCGGCACGTTGTTGAGGGTTCAGCTCGTCAAGCCAGGACGCTTCATTAGCGCTCTTGTTCATGCTCATAACCTTAGTCGATCCCAAGCATGGAAGCCAGTGTCGGGCGGCGGTAAGCTCTTCTTTGGGCGATATATCATTGTGAGTCGGATGAACTACCCCGCCGCAAGCGGACGGTGTATCAAGAGGCTTTGTGAGAAGCACGCCCCAAGGGGCGGGGAATCAACCCCTGCAGGGGATTGAAAGGAGAGGACGCTGTATGATGAGGCTAACGGTAGACACGATCGATCAGGTGATCGAGGTGATCATATCAAAGGAGTCTGTGCGTCTTGATCTCACGGGCGTTGGCTTTATCGATCCTTACAGCCTCCTTCTCCTCGTTCTCTGTTTGCGATATCGACAGATGTTTGGCTCTCCGCTTGCTGTGCGCTGGCCGGTGCGAAAGGACGCTCTAGGTTGGATGCGTGCGATGGGTTTCTTCGCTGAGATTGACGATCCCAAACGTACATGGCGAAGTGAGGCTTCAAGCAGGTCCGATGCTCTGCAACCGATCACTCACATCACTAGAGAAGACAGCGTGTCCCGTTTGGTGAACGCCTTCGACAAGCGCCTCCACGAACGCTATCCGCTCACCGATGAAGCACGCAATGCCCTGGTGAAGATCATGTTTGAGCTGTTTCAGAACATTCCCCAACACAGTAATGCTACCGGAGAGGTTTCAGATCCGTACGGCCTAGCCGCGATGCAGGATTACACAGATTCTATCTTCCTTGCAGTGGCTGATATGGGAATAGGCCTTGCTAGGAGCCTTTCCACGCGGAAAGACCTGATGGATCTCAGCGATGGAAGCGCTCTCAACAGGATCGTCTACGATGGATTGAGTCGATTTTCCGATCCTGGGCGAGGTGGCGAACTGCGGCGGATCGCGCAACTAGTGCGTAGGTGGGACGGGCTGCTCATCATCCGTAGCGGAGAGGCTCTCCTGTACATGGACGCGGAGCGGGGTGATATCTACGACGCGCCGTATTTCCCCGGTGTGCAGATTGGGCTGCGCCTTTCCCGGCGTGTCTTTGGGATCGATTCTCCAATGGTTGACAACGGAGCGTTCCTGTAGTTCAATGAACGTGATGAATGAACTAACGTTTCCAATTGCTCCATTCGGCGTGCGCTTGGGTACGCGTCTAGAGGGTAAAGGGGCGCGCGAGAAGCTCCTTGTAACGCTCGAATCCATTCCTGAGCCGGGACGGCTGATCGTCTCACTCGATGGGGTGGAGGTATTGAGCGGATCGTTTGCAGATGAGACGATCGCTCTCTCCTGTGCGCGCCTCGCCACGGGGGAGTATGGAGATCGTTATCTTGTTGTACGCTCCCCGAGTTTGGAGATTGCTGAGGACCTCTCTCACAAGCTTGAGCGTAGGCACCTAGCGATGTTCTGTCTTATCGATGGTCGCATCGAAGTGCTCGGACAGCTCGCTTTCCCGATGAGGGAGACGCTGGAGTTGGTGAACAAACTTAAGGAGACGACGGCTAAGGAGCTCTCTGAACTTCTCGGTATCCGTCACAACGCTTGTCTGCACCGCGTAGGGAAGCTTACAGAACTTCGTCTCATTCGTCGAGAGGAGATTGGCTCCGCCGGTCCTCATCGCGCGTATCGACTTTTCTCCGTCATCTATACTTGACGATTTCTGGTTCAGTTAGTACACTGAACTAGGTGAATAATCATGTACCAACCGGTATCAGAACCGATTGACGCTTACGTCATCTACAAGCGCGGTGCGACACATCCTATACTGCGTGCCTTCCGCTGGGGAAGACGGCGCTTTGATATCACATCGACGAATCTCGTCTACCCGGAGAGAGAGGGGGAGACGCTCTTCCTCTGCTATGCGGTCAGTTCCGGCAGGAACCAATTTCAGCTTCGCCTCAATACAAACCGCAGTTTGTGGACACTAGAGGCAATCGACGTGGAGGGATGATGGCGCGCATCATCATGCACCTTGATATGGATTCCTACTTCGCCTCGGTCGAGCAACAGGCGAACCCATCGCTGCGGGGGATACCGATCGGTGTCACAGGTAGACCCAAGGAGCGTTCCATCATCGTTGCGGCATCGCGCGAGGCGAAGCGTTGGGGGGTGAAATCGGCGATGCCTAATTGGGAGGCGCTTAAGCTTTGCCCTTCTTTGAAGCTTGTCTCGGGGAAGGCGGAGCGCTACATAGCGACGACGAAGCGCTTTCTATCTATCCTCAAGCGCTACACGCCGCTACTTGAGGTATTCAGTATCGATGAGGTGTTCATGGACGTCACGCAGGAGGCGCGTCGCTACGGCGGGCCGCTCAACATGGCCCGCTCGATCAAGGACGAATTTCGGGAAGCGCTGGGTGAGTGTATCACCGCTACAGTGGGGATCGCCTCCAACAAAGCGTTCGCTAAACTGATTGCCAAGCGTAACAAGCCAAATGGGATCGGACAACTACGCGATGAGGAGGTTCCATCTCTCTTGTCGGAGATCCCAATCGGTGAGGTCTGCGGGATCGGTAGAAGGATCGAAGGTCGGCTAGAGCGCGTAGGAATTCATACCCTGGCCGATCTCGGGCGCACATCACAGCGGTACTTGAAGCAGGAATTTGGCGTGTATGGTCTATTCCTAAAAGAGATTGGGCAAGGGCGCGATCCAACGCCGGTGATCCCCTACACCACAGCAGCTCCAGTGAAGTCGGTGGGGCATTCCAAATCCCTCCCGCCGCAACTGCGATCGATCGACCTTGCCCTTCTAGTCCTGCGTGGACTGTGCGATAAGGTGGGCCGTAGGCTGCGCAAGCTTGGCTACGTCGGGCGCACGGTCTACTTTGGCTTTCGCCTGGGATCGATGAGCCCACACCACGGCAAGCAAATTACACTTCCCTTCTCCACCGATGATGGAGAGGTTATCTACAATGCCTGCCTAGCCATCGAGCGTAAGATGCTGATTCACCCGAAGAACGTCTCACAAGTTGGGGTCTCCGTGAGCAACCTCGCTGAAAGACGAGGGCGTTCTGGGTATCTACTGGATGAGGATCGGCGACGCGAGCGGCTGAACGCTGCGACCGATCGTATACGTGATCGCTTCGGAGAGCGGGCAATCGTCACCGGAGAGACGCTCCTTTTCGATGCGATCCCGGAGCACGTCGGCGGATTCTCACAAGGGGAGGAGTGGGAATTCTAATATGATACTCACTCGTTGCCCTGAATGACGCCCATGAGATGAGGTGTCAGGGTTCGGGATACACAAAACCCTTCCACCACGAAGGACACGAAAATCACGAAGAACTCAAAGAAAGCAATGCTTCCTACCGTCCCGTTAGCCTCACTTTTAGGCCGCGGTCATTGCCAGGGATAGGGTCTCAACATCCTTAAGCATTCCGATTTGTCCATACCATACCTTTTATCATGTGCGATGTGTTTCATTCTTTGCCTCGAATAAGCGCGGTATTGACTCTGGAAGCGATATGTATATACTGAAGAGACACGCAAAGCAAAGAGCGTGTAAATACAAAAGAAAACCGCTAAAGGAGGCAGAGATGTGGAGAAAACCCCTGTTAGGGATCCTTATCGCAACTATGGTTGGACTGGGTGTGTATGCACAGGGTGTGATCATCAACGAGGTGGCATGGGCAGGAACAGCGAGCAATACCAGCGATGAGTGGATTGAGCTGTACAACCCGACGGATAGTGCCGTTGATCTAAGCGGATGGTCGCTCACTTTTGGTGATGTCGTGATCGATCTTGGAGAAGCTGCAAGTACGATCGTCGAGTCAGATGGATATCTCCTTCTTGAGCGAACGGACGATAATACGGTCTCGGACGTTCCAGCCGATCTGATTTATACGGGGAGCTTGAGTAATTCAGGAATGGTGCTGAATCTGCTCGATCAAACAGGGGCGGTTGTCGATACTGCAAATGCCGGTGTGGAATCGGGCTGGGCTGCCGGAAGTGCCAAAGAGGGAGAGACGCAATATGCAACGATGGAGCGAATCGATCCCACAGGTCCGGATGTTGCCAGCAACTGGGCGTCGAATAACGGCTTGATCACCTGCGGGCACGATGCGGCGGGAGAACCGATAAACGGAACACCACGCGCGAAGAATTCCGCAACTATCGCCTGGGAGACAGCACCGACTGTGACGCTTAACGGTCCTTTCGAGGGACAGGCTGCAAGTGGTAGCCTGGTGATCGCTTGGCAAGCGCAGGACCCTGATAGTGGTGAGGATGACTCGCTCCAAGTGGACATTTATATCTCTGCAGATGGTGGAGATACCTTCTCGCTCCTCGTAAGCGGGCTAGTTGGCGATTCCTATGTGTGGGACACAACCGCGTCTGCAAACGGTGATCAGTACGTACTGAAGGTGACAGTGAAAGACGCTGATGGGAACATTGGGGAAGCGATGAGCCCGATATTTACTATCGCAAACTGAGTGCTACGAGAGATCAGGGGAGGCCGCATAGCTTCTTGATTTCGTTTATGTGGTCGTACACCTCTTCCTTTCCTGCAGCGATTGCTTCTGTCACGTGCTTGAAGGCGAGCATCGTAATCCAGTCCACCTTAGGGTGCAGAAGAATGAGGCGACCATCGACTCGTTGATGAGCATGCTCCATTTGAAGGCGAGTCAACTCGTGTGAGGTTATGCGCTGGGATTGAAGGAGAGAATCGAGCGTGGTATTGACGCTCCGCGTGAGGGGAGCGCCCGTATCCACGGCGATAACAACTTCCGCTCCCATGTCAATTGTCACACTTGCCGGTACCTTATCGATAACTCCGCCATCGATAAGGTACCTCCCCTGATGTTCCACAGGAGAGAAGGTCCCAGGAACTGCTGCGCTAGCGGCAACTGCTTTGTATAGCTTGCCACGTGTTAGCACAACTCGATCACCAGTCTCCAGATCCGCAGCGACCGCTGCAAACGGGATTACCGTATCCGAGAAGTCCTTATTTGCGGTCAGAAGAGAGAATAACTCGTAGATCCGTGCCAGATCCTGGGGAAAACTCTCATTTGCGTGCCAATCAGATCCGCGCACGTATTCGATGAGACCGCGGCCAATAGCCTTCTGGACCTCGCGGATAGTGCTATCTGAGACCTGCAGTAGCTCGTTTATGTCCAAACAGGAGAGGAGCCTACTCAAGTGATCGAGATCCGTTCCTATCGCCCTAGCTGCCCCGACGACGGCTCCCATGCTCGTTCCGCTTATGAAATCTATAGGAATACCGTTCTCAGATAGCGCTATAAGAACACCGAGGTGAGCAAATCCACGCGCACCACCTCCGCCGAGAGCGAGGCCGATCTTCCTTCTCTGTAACAAGAAAATCCCCCCTTTGCCGCATGATAAACTGGCAAAGGGGGGAAGACAACCAATCTGGGGCTAGTAAGGCATTCCGCCTGGCATTCCACCGCCAGCCGGCATTGCTGGCGCCTCTTCCTTCTCCTTGATCTCTGCGACGAGCGCATCGGTGGTGAGGAGCATACCCGCGATGGAGACGGCGTTCTGCAGAGCAGAGCGAGTTACCTTTGTTGGGTCGATGATCCCAGCATCGAACATGTCGCGGTAGGACTCGGAGATGACGTCGAATCCGACGCCCGGCTTCTCCTCCTTCACCCGTTCCACGATGATCGCTCCCTCGAAACCGGCGTTGTCGGCCAGCTGGCGGAGGGGAGCCTCGATGGCGCGACTGAGGATCTTCACTCCCACGGCCTCGTCGCCATCAACCTTGAGGTCACCTAGCTTGCGGGCCGCGTTCAACAGAGCAGTGCCGCCACCGGGGAGGATTCCTTCGTCCACTGCGGCTTTCGTCGCCTCAAGGGCGTCTTCCATGCGGTGCTTCTT
>JAGGXO010000060.1 GCA_021163015.1 Candidatus Bipolaricaulota bacterium | reverse complement strand
GTTCTTTCCCACGTTGTTCCAAACGTGACGGCAGATCTTGGTCTTGATGCTGTTGATATCATTGATGTGGATAGGTATCTGGTGGCCTTCTCCACCGAACTGGATAGCCCCAACACGGGGCAATTCACTGCCGGCGACTTGCTGATAACAAACGGGGCAGTCATCCCCAATGCCGCTCTGCTTTACGGGTTCGACCTACGCAAGGTTGATCTGGGTTTGGACGCGGTTCACTTTGTGGGAGAGGCAAGCAGGATCATCCAGTTTCTTGACTACGTCAGGAGTGCGGGGCGGGAGTACTGGCTGAGAGAAGGTGCATTGCAGGCATCTTTGCGCCAGTATGGCCTAGACATCTGGTTCTCCACCGAGGGGACGGGGCCGTATCCCACGCAACCGGCCTTCCTTGACGGTGACCTCCTGTCAGCGCGGGATGGCACCATCGTTGTTCCCAACTCTCTTCTTCTACCGCCGGGTGTTCCGGCTGGAATCCCAAGTCGAGGCGTGGACTTCGGGCTCGACGCTGTCACCTCCGATCGCGCCGGCAACCGGAAGCTGATCCAATTCTCCACCGAGATCCTCTACGAGGGAGAACTCAGCTTCACCGACGGGGATGTCCTCATTGTCGGCAACGGGGTGGTCCACACGAACGAAGAGTTGATAAAGTGCTTTGAGCCGAAAGCTGACTTCGTAGGGCTGGATGCCCTTTCTATCTTGGAGGTATCCCGACCTCCCTGCGGGGCAGCGATCATTCGAGTGGGAGGCATGCCGGCCGGGAGTATCAATGCTGACGGATTGGCAAACGGTCCGAGTGCCACCACGCCCATTTTCGACGCCTACGATAGTCCCTTTGGCGCTTGGGTGGAGATCATCGGGCTGATGCCGTCATGCGAGGAGTGCGAGGAGTTCAAGGTGGAGTACGGGCAATGGCTTACTCCCAGCATCGCACCAACCACTTGGACCGCTCTGACAGATGGCTTCAAGGAATGGGCATTCATATGGCCCAGTACATTCCTGCTAGTGTCCAGGGTACCAGATGGCGACGGCTGGCTGAGTATCCTCTGTGATACGACAATGGGCGGACTCTACTACCCTTGGAACACGGCGGGAAGAAACGGCAAGTATAGTGTTCGGCTTACCGTCAAAGACACGGGCGGCATTGAGCACGTTAGTTCACCCGTGGTGGTGATGTTGGACAACACAGCTCCCGGAGACAACATGCCTTCCGGAGTCGTCCTGAACATCACCTCATCGCCAGTATGCGGCGATATTGTGATTGGCGATACGGTGACCGGCACGATCACCGCGACCGACCCCCACTTCTACAGCTACCGCTTGCGATACGAGAGCAGTCTAGCTTCTGGATTGATCTTGCCGGTAAGGCACTACACGGGTGTAAGCGACACAGGTGACACAAACGTGGCCTTCTCTTGGAATACTACCGGCCTTCCTGCTTGTGGGTACCGGATCATTCTTGACGTGTGGGATAGGACGATAGTCAACAACCGCAGGCATTGGGGGGAGCCTGGCTTTGGGTGGAGATCCCTAAAGCAGTACTACTTCTGTCTGCAGGCGGCTGAGTAGATGAGATAGGCCGGATAGCAACTGGCTCATAGATCACAGCCGCATCAAGGTGCAATGGGGCGCTCGAAAGGGTGCCCCATTTGCTTACTGTCGAACCTCTTGGTCGATAACGCAGCGAAGAAGAACCAAGAATGAACGTCTGCTCTCAGAATGCTCTTCATCGCATAGGTGACGGGAGTGCTGGCTACGGAATTCGTCACGCAAATAAGCAACGCGGAGGTCCTCCTTGTGAGCGTCCCGCGTCCTGGTGCACTGTTCATTGCACCTGTATGCTCACGTGGTGATAGGTTTGTGACGAAAGAGCCAATCCGGGAAAGACGATGGTTGGCAAAATCCGTACGCACGTGTTTCGCGACGAACACGGAACTCACGTTGATAGCGTCCCCGAACTGCCTGAGTACGTCTTACCAATGCGTGGTAGACGAGTGCCTTCGATCTTGTAGCTTGACTGTTTCATAGAAGCTCGCAACTTAGAGAGATGCTAACTCGATTTGCTGTTACCGTGTTGTTCGTTGGTTTGTTAAGCGTCGTTCCCTCGGTGTGGGCAATGGACGTCGTGCAGGCGGAGAAGGCCCCTGCAACAATCGCTGAGCATACCTCAGTCAATACTTCCTGTTGGAAGACCTACACAAGCGAGACATATGGGTTTGAGATGAAATACCCACAAGACCTCGTCGTGCAAGAGGAAATTCCGTTGGCCGTTATTGAGGGAGCTGTGATCAGGCTCTCGCTGGTCAATCCCACGTATTATGCTGGAACCAACCTAGTAGAGGCATCTCTGTTCGTTGGGGTTACGCCAAAGAAGGCATCTTCTTCAGAGAGGACGATTGATGGGCCCACAAACTCCTCCGAGGGCGGAGATCCTGTAGAGACACGGAACATCGCTGGGGTAGGCTTCTCGAAAGCTTCATCTTGGGAAGGAGCAGTGGGCAACCAGTACGGCTTGATCACCTATTCTGCCTTGCACGCAGGTAGCTGCTACACGCTTGCCTTGTTCATTCACTGCATCAATGTCCATGTTTTCTATCCGCAAACCGTTACCGAATTTGATAGGGCCACGGTGTTGAGGCTATTCGATCAGGTCATATCTACCTTCCAGTTTCTGAAGCGAGGTAATCATAGTTAGCATCCAAGAGAAAGGGGGTCTCATGTCCAAGACGATAATGCTAGCGATCGTGCTCGTTGCAGTCACGACCGTGTCTTGTCTTGCGGATCAGCTAGCCTGGAATTCACGCGGTACTTGCGAAGAAGCGGTCAAGAGCATCGGGCAGGGGTCGATCCTCGTCTCATACTGTTCTTTGTGCAGCAACGAGCACATCGAAGTCTGGCTCGTGAAGGGGGTCATCGT
>JAGGXO010000126.1 GCA_021163015.1 Candidatus Bipolaricaulota bacterium | reverse complement strand
TGGCACTTCCCACTCCGAACGCATCGATGGGAGCATTCTTCTCGCGAAACAGGGCAATGCGGGATGCGTCAATCCCGCCGGAGACGACGATTCGCACGTGTGAGAAACCCTCTTGATCGAGCCGGGCCCGCACTTCCTGCACCAGCTCCGGCGTTACCCGGCCCCGCTCGGCCGGCGTGTCGAGCCGCACTCCCCACAGGCGCTCACCCAGAGCTCGCGCGACACGCAGACTTTCCTCGGCCTCGTCCCTGAACGTATCGACAAGAGCGATCCGTTTTATCTGTGGGTCAATGCATCGATCGAACGCCTTGATCGCCTGTACCGTATCCCCGACGCATAAGATGAGTGCATGAGGGATCGTCCCGGATGGGATCGTTCCGGCAAGATCTGCTCCAGCCTGTGTGGCGCATCCAGCACACCCGCCGACCGTGGCCGCGTATTCCAGGCGAGAAGAGACATCCGGGTGAACGTGGCGTGCACCGAAGTGGATTACGGGGATCTCGCCTGCCGCCTCGACGCAGGCACGCGCCCCGCTTGCCCAGGCGCTCTCCTGGGCGAGGGTACCAAGGATGGCTGTCTCGTATACACCGAACGCACGATACGGACCGCTGATACGCAGGACGACCTCCTTACGGTCCATCGACTCTCCCTCGGAAACGGCCCAGACTTCACTGTTTGGAGGAAGGACTCGAGCAAGAATGGCCTTCACTTCGTTCATCCCGCACAACACTCCGGAACGGGAGGGGAAGATCTCCATAGTGACACGCGGATTCAGCCCCTCCTGCTCCAGGATGCGGCGAGCATTCAAGAAGTAGATGTCCGCTGTCTTGCCAGAGAGTATCTGCTCGGATGGTGCGAATCGATCTTCCTCGCTCATCTCTCCTCCCCTCCAGTGATGCGCGCTCCGAAGACGTGTTCCATGTGATGCAGCGCGAAAGCGTGAGCATCGCTATCGAAGGAAGCGACACAGTCGCCGCGGACCTCGATGTCGTAGCCACGGTAGTAGGCGTCGGCGACCGTGTGCATGACGCAGATATCGGTGCACACCCCGCAGACAATCAGCTTCTGTATTCCAGCTTCTTGCAGACGCTCATGCAGAACAGTGTCGAAGAAAGCGCTGTACGAGCTCGTTGCGATGAGGGTAGAACGAGGAAGATAGATGGCAAGCTCAGGGATTATCTCCGCCTCGGTTGTTCCTTGGATACAGTGTGGTGGGAAGATCTTGAACTCCCTGTCATCTGGGGCATGAGCGTCCGCACTAAAGAAAACGGGAGTTCCTTGTCCCAGCTCCTGTTTAACAAGCCTGCTCACGAAAGGGATTATTCGCCGTGCCTCTTCTCCACAGAACAGTGGATATCCATCCTCAAGGAAGCCCCGCTGCATATCGGTCACTAGTAGCGCTCGAGAAGCGTTCATACCGATCACCCCTTTGTTTCGTACTCCTTACACTTCAAGAGACCGTATTCCCTTTCTCTGGCCAAGACACCAAGGATTACTGGTCTTCATCCAGCTTGTTCACCGTTCGTTTGACTCCATCATTCCTTGCGTCTCTGCGGCTTGGCGAGAGATCTATCTCTTGACTCTTTCTCTGGGTTAGCTTGCCTTAACTACAAGGAACCTTCTTTCGGAAGCGATAGTAGATCTATCATTCAGGGATTTCAATGCCTCTGTTCGGTATTCGCCGTTGGGCCAAACTGGCTCCAGCTATGACCATGAACATAGCCACCATCTGGAACGGGGTGATGCGTTCTCCCAACGCCCACCAGGCGATGAGGGCTGTTCCAATCGGAGCGAGATTGAGCATCACGTTTACCTGTACAGCCGTTAGGTGTTGCAGAGCATGGTTGTACAGGAGATAGGCGAGGAGCGTGTTGACGGATGCAAGGCCCATGATCAGCCCCCACGCCTGAAGTGGCATGTGTGGAAGCCCCTCGATGAATAGCGCAAGCACGAGCAACGTGCCGCCGCCGATTCCAAGCGGAATGCTTGTCAGGGTGATGTTGTCCAGGCTGCGATCGCGCGCGAACCTGCGCCCAAGGATGGGAAAGACGGAGAAGCTGATGATTGTGATCGATAAGGCGATTAGCCCGATTGGTTCCTGTGCTCTGATTCCCGGTGAGAAGAAGAGGAGGCTTCCAACGATGGCGATCAAGACGCCGATGAGCTGCAAGCCGCGCGGGCGCTCGTGAAGGAAGATGGCGCTGAAGAGAAGGACGGGAATCGGCACGAGGGAAAGAGCTAACGACCCGCTGGTAGCAGACATCGTTTGCAGTGCGAAGAACAGAGCCGCGTTGCCGATCGTGTACTGCGAGATTCCCATGGCAGAAAGCTGTAGCCATTCGGCTTTCGTGAGGCGGGAAGATAAGACACGCCTCTTTGACCCACGTTTCATCATAAGGAAGGGAATGCTTAACAGGAAGGCAATGAAGTAGCGAAGCCCTCCTGTGGTGAAAGGTCCCGCATAGTCGAGGACAACCTTCACCGCGACAAACGACGAGGACCAGATCATGGCGGCGAGGAGCACCTCCGCCACCGGCAGGAGAGAATGCTCGCGAGGCGTGGCCAAGAAACGATCGAGGATTGACATAAGACAGAGATGATACCAGAAATGTCCCAGAGGATCGTTGCCGCTCCTCTTGATGTTGGTCTGGTGTGGAGTCATACGATCACGATCAGAACGGGAAATAGGTACCGCTTATCGTGGAAGTATGCTGTTGCGGAGAGTCCCCAGAACTGGTAATATTATTGTATTGGTGGTTAGCTTGGTAGGAAGAGTTCAATAGGTGGCCAGGAAACAGTGGATCAGATTGGTGCAAGAGTGAGCGAGTTCTTCAGGCATTACGTGTTGAGATGGGCTAATTATGCGACGCGCCTTGCGCGTGAACATGGATTGGACCCGCGTGTGTTCATCTTCTTGTATCTCCTTGGATACGCCATTC
>JAGGXO010000027.1 GCA_021163015.1 Candidatus Bipolaricaulota bacterium | reverse complement strand
TCCTGTTGACGATCAACGATTACAACGGCGATCTCGTAATCGATCACGCAGAGGTCGTAAAGAAGTAGAACGACGAACGGCTAGCGCGGAAGTCGGAACTCGGAGTGCGGAACGGAGAAGCATTCATCGCGCAAAGGACGCCAAGAGAACGTGGAGAGGGAAAAGATCAAGAGAAGATCTCTTCTTGGCGTCTTGAGCGAGTGATAGCGAGCGGGCGAGAGGAAACTTAGAATGCGCAAGTCGGAAGGACAAACGTGTTCCTCTTGCGAAGAGCGCAAAGAAGACACGGACGTTGGATTCTGCCTGTCTGAAATGTGGACAGGGCTCCAACGCCATGCAAGCGTGATCTTTTCGTAGCGTGTGCAGCTTGTCTGCCACGTTTGGAATGTAGAAAGCGGAACTCGGAGCTGGGAACGAGAATGGCATGACTCACGCCATGAACGCAAAGGAAGACAGGGAGGCCGGAGGCTTGCCTGCCACGTTTCATATTCTGGTCTTGCCCCTCGCTTCGTGTTCGCCGCCGATGGCCAGATTTGACACCCGAGTCACATGTTGCTATAACCCCTGGTGGAGGATAGAAGAATGAATGCACGCCATGATGAACCAGCGACCAAAGGAGACCTCGACCAACTGAAGCACCAGCTCATCACAAAGATCGATGCGAACAGCGCAAAGATTGAAGCCAATGGCGTGAAGATCGATGCGAACGGCACAAAGATTGAAGCCAATAGTAAGAAGATCGATGCGAACGGCGCAAAGATCGAAGCCAATGGTAAGAAGATCGATGCCAACGGCACGAAGATTGAGGCCAATGGTAAGAAAATCGATGACATAAGTGCGACTCTCAATAGATTGACTTCTTTGGTTCTCGACAACCGTGAACGGATGGCGACAAAAGAGGAAATGAACAGACGCTTGGATGAAATTATCAAGGGTCAGGACAAGATGATGGTTGTGCTCCTCCGCGTGGATCAGGAAAGAGCTGCGACAAATGCACGCATCGATCGCGTAGAAGGCGACGTAGACACGAACAAGAACGAGATTAAGAGGATTAAGACCAAACTGGCGATGGACGCCTAGATTGGGAAGCGAGAATGCGGATGTCAAAAACGGAGCAAAAAGCATTCCTCGCGCAAAGGGCCTGTTTAAGTGGAAAGAGCAGACAGGGCAGAGACGCCAAGATAGCACAAGAATGGGAGACAAGACCAGCCTGGATCACTTCTTGAGTCTTGTGTTGTTGTAGCGTGCAGCTTGCCACGCGTGGCTTGTCTACCACTTTTGGAATGTAGAAAGCGGAACTCGGAACGCGGAACTGAAAAGGCATGTCTCGCAAAGAGAGGTGATTCCATCGTAGGCTTCGCGCCCTTCGTACTGAAGTGGGGAACGCATGTGAACTTGGAACGCGGAGTGCGGGGGTATGAAGCGGCCTCACGCGAAGAACGCAAAGGGAGCAAGGATTTGACGCGGACGTGGGGCAGGACACTTGTGTTACTCAAGGGCCCTACTTATGGGCCAGCTCCTGATCGATCATCTGTGCAAAGACCTCATATGGAGCGGCACCAGGGATCTTCTTCCCGTTGATGAAGAAGGTCGGCGTGCCGTCCACGCCCAGGTTCTCTCCCAAAGCTATTGTCTCCTGAACAGCTGGAGAATATGTCCCAGCGGTAAGGGAGTTGAGAAACTGCTCGCGGTCCGCCCCGACTGCGGCGGCAATGGCCGCTAGCCACGCTGGCGTGAGGACGGAGCTTCCTCGTACATTGTGTTGGGCAATGAGTAGGCGTCGGAAGTCCCAGAAGAGGCCCTGTTCCTGCGCGCAGAACCCGGCTTCAGCGGCGCGATAGGCTGCAACACCGTGTACTGGAAACGGGAGAAAGTAGAGCTTGGCCTTTCCTGTGTCGATGTAGTCTTCCACGATCCGTGGCAGTGTCTCGGTGGCGAATCTATTGCAGTAGGGGCACGTGAAGTCGGTGAACTCAAGAATCGTCACCGGCGCATCAGTGTTTCCTTCCACTGGCGGAGGAGTTGGCAGACTGGAGAGCATCCTTTTGCTTGCCTCAGTCGGCCAGAAACCGCCGTCCCGCGAGGAGAGAAGACTGATGCTTGGCGGACAGATGGCGATGCCGTTTCCTTCATCTGCCGAGGAGGCTGGGATGGTGTTGTTCCCCCCGATGATCAGGCCGCCAAAGGTGCGGGATGTGTTGTAGCAAGGGGGGATATCGATGCTGATCCCCGTGCGCTTGTTGTCTGCAATCGTATTGCCGTTCAGTGTCAACTGTGCGTCATCAGCGACGATCATCCCGTCCTTTGCACTGCCAGAGATGGTGCAATTGCTGATTCTTGCCTGTGCCTGTTCGGAGATCACCATGCCGTAGGTGTTTTGTAGCAGTGTGGAACGCATGATAGTTGCGTTTGCGGATGATCTGAGCCAGATCCCGGCGTAGCTATTGGTGAAACTTGAGTCATTTACGGTGATCGTAGCTTGTCCTTCGGCAAGGATTCCATCCGCGCACTCGCTCTGGGAGGCATCTGCACAGGCACTGCTACCGGCGGAGACTGTAATGCCGGAGATTGCCACCGACACAGTCTGCACTCCTGTTGACGCAATCCAGATCGCAGGATACCCATCAGATCTGCCGTTGATGATCGTCTCCCCGGCGCCTGTTCCGCGGATGACAAGCGACCTCTCGATGCGCAGATTCTCCTGCCACGTTCCTTGCGGAAGCTCGATTGTTGTCCCGGCAGAGGCCTGATCGATCACCGCTTGAATTGACGAGCCTGTCTGCACACGCAATATCGTGCCTGCCTGAGCAAAGGCAAGGACGCTCAAGAGAGGCAACAGCAAGAGGAAGAGAAAGGTCGTTTGAGCTTGGCGATTCATGCCGATCAAGTTCTCATTTTTCGTGATCTCTTGTCGCTTCGAGCGAGCAGTGACTTCTTGTTCTGTTCCGCGCAGGACTGATGCAAGAGAGAATTCGCCACGAAGATCACGAAGGACACGAAGAATCGAGGTCCAAGCGTTGTCGAATGCGGTGATTGGCTGTGTAATGTCACCAAACTCAAGACTGGTAGTAGGCGCTTTGTCGCTTGACTCCTTCACGCTCTTCGTGTCCTTCGTGGTGGAACAGTTCTGTCCATCTGTGAGATGATTGGCCATTGAGACTTCTTCTCTTGCTACGGATTTGAATTGACACGGCATGAGATTGATCGACATACGAGCAGTCTAGCAAGATCGCAGCATGCGGTCAACCGCGAGGACCATTACCTGCGGTCTCTTCCCATGCTTGCATCTGCTCTTCGACCTCTTGTCTGATGGCACTATGCTGGCGTCCAAGCTCGGCTATCTTCTTGGCGTCGCCCTCCTCGCTTGCTATCACAAGGAGCTTCTCGATTTCTGATAGTTTTGCCTCGGCCTGCTCAATCCTTCTTTCGATCGTGGCGAGGGCTTCCTGGCGTTTCTTCTGTTTGTATCGGTCTTCCTTGGGCTTTGATGAAGAGGCCTCAGCCTTGTTCCGCTCGGAGGGCGTTGCTGTCTTGGTCGACGCAGGGAACGCGCGGCGGCGACGGTACTCGGCAAACCCGTACCTGAAAACGCTCAGCTTCCCACCCTCTATCTGCCAGACCTGGGTTGCTACGGCCTCCAATAGGGCGCGATCATGGGAGACAAGGATGATCGTCCCCTCGTATTCGAGAAGTGCATGTTCGAGGATCTCCTGACTGCGCAGGTCGAGGTGGTTTGTCGGCTCGTCCAACAACAGGAGGTTTCCCTCCACCAGGGAGAGGATGGCGAGCGCCACACGGCTCCTCTCGCCGCCTGAG
>JAGGXO010000045.1 GCA_021163015.1 Candidatus Bipolaricaulota bacterium | reverse complement strand
TACATCGTCCCCACGATGATGGAGACGGAGGTGTTCATCAACGAGGCGGTCGCCGTGGGGCTGAAGGCGATAGAACAGGGGATCGCCTGGCGTATCCTCACCGAAGATGAAATACGCCACGAAGCGGAGACGAAGATCCGCCACGCGCAGGCAGAGACAAAGATCTTGATGGACGCAGGACACATCCAACCGCCGCCGCGTGATTGAGGAAGGGTGATAAGTAGGAGTTCGAGCCGGTCTTCCCAATTGGACGGGCTCTTGTTATTGATCGGCGAGCTTTCTGGTCAATGCATCATCGACGCTCTTAGGGACGAATGAGGCTATGTCCCCGCCGAAGCGCTTCACTTCCTTGACGATCGATGAGGAGAGGAAGGAGTATTTCCCCGCAGTCATGAAGAGGACCGTTTCGATTTCGGAGTCGAGATCACGATTGGTTAGGGCCATCTGGAATTCGTAGTCGAAGTCGGAATTGGCTCGCAGGCCTCGCACGACAGCGCTGGCCTCCAGCTTGTGCGCGCAGTCGATCAGTAACCCGGTGTAGCTAGTTACTTCGACGTCGTCGATTCCCATCTCGGCCAGGGCATCACGCGTGATCTGCTCTCTCTCCTGTACGGAGAAGAATGCTTGTTTGTTCGGATTGGCGACTATGGCTATGATCAGCTTGGGAAACAGCTTGCGTGCGCGTCGGACGATATCGATGTGCCCGTAGGTGATGGGATCAAAACTTCCTGGGTAAATGGCTCTTGGCATGGTCATGGCTGTCCCATTCTAGCGCTTGTGTGCTCTCAACTCAATCTTCTGCTGGTCCTGAATCCTGTTTGCGTCACTTGTATTGGGGCCGACGGTCATAATATTCATCTGAATGGAATCGATGTAGGTATCGATCACTCGACGTGTGTCATCTACGGTTACGCCGTCGATTCGCTTGATCAGCTCATCAGGGGAGAGGAGCTGACTACCCGTAACCGCCGCTCCTCCGAGCCGGGCCATGCGATTGACATTCGATTCAAGGTCGAGGATGAAGTTTCCTCGCAGCTTTGCTCGTGCCAGATCGAGTTCAGCTTGTGTGACCCCGTGTTTGCGCAGCGCGTCGATCTCATCGAGAAGGATCTCGAGCGTTCGATCCACGTTCTCTGGGGCGATCCCCGCGTAGGTGAGCCAGACTCCGGCATCGGAGTAGCTGATGACCGAGCTCGAGACAGCATATGCCAGTCCCTGCTCTTCGCGTACGTGGATGAAGAGGCGCGAGCTCATCCCTCCGCCGAGGATGGTGTTCACCACCTCTGCGGCGAACCGATCATCACTCCTTGCATCAGGAGCGGGAAGGCCGATGTAGATGTGGGTCTGCCCGGTTGCGCGGGTCTGGGAGCTCTTGTCGCTTCTGAGGAGCGGTGGTTGGCGCGATGGGAGGTTCGCATCCGCCAAGCCCTCTTCGAATAGTTGCGATGCAAGATTCAGGACGCTGCTGGCTTGCACAGCGCCGCATACGACGAGTGTCATCGCCCCTGGAGTGTAGAACTGAGAATGAAAGGAGGTGAGATCACGCCTTGTCAGTCTCTCGATCGTCTCGCGCTTTCCGAGTACGGTCCGAGTCAATGGGTGCTCACCCTGCCACAGCCCGGCGATGAACAGTTCGTAGGCCTGCTGCTCTGGATCATCGTCTCTGCTGCGGATCTCCTCCAGTACAACCCCGCGCTCGCGCTCCAATTCAACGCTTGCGAACTCAGGATGCTGAGTGATGTCCGAGATGATCTCCAGGACCTCGCGTAGGCCACTTGCTGGTGCATCTGCGTAGTAGAAGGTCGATTCTTTACCTGTGGCACCGTTGATCTGTCCTCCCAGGGCGTCGATCTGGTGTGAGATCTCCCTGGCGCTGCGCGACGGTGTCCCCTTAAACAGCATGTGCTCGATGAAGTGCGCCATTCCGGATTGGGAAGGGGGATCGTCGCGGCTTCCGACACGAGCCCACAATCCAGCACTGACGGAACGGGAATGCGGGACCTCTTCAACAAGGACCCGCATTCCGTTATCCAGTATGGCCCCAGAGAGGCCTTCGTAGAGAAGAGAGGCTTTCACCACCGATCCTCGAAAGCTGGGGGCTCTTCCTTTGGCTCGGCGGGACGTTCCACGTGCTCCTCTGGTTCTTTCTCCTGAGGCTCTTCTCGGTTTTCGCGGCTTTGTTCCTCTTCCTCGGAGACGATGCGGCGCAGCTTGTAGCGGCCGCGTTCGTCGATATCGAGGACCTCAACCTTCACCTTGTCGCCAGGCTTCACGACATCTGATACCCGCCTTACGTACTCGTTCGACAGCGCGGAGATGTGGATGAGGCCGGTCACTTCAGGGGTGAGTTCGACGAAGGCGCCGTAGTCGGTCGTGTTGGCGATCGTGCCTTCGATGATGTCTCCGACCTTGATCGATGGGTCGACCTTCTTGGGTGCGTGGTGCCCATTGCTGCCGTTTCCTCGCGAGTGCTTGGCGCCACGACCGTGCGACGAGCCTTCGTCCCAGTTTGCGCCCTCGATAACGCGACGCAGGTCGGGACGCCCCATCTTGTCCTCGCCGATGACCTCGATCGTGATCTCATCGCCTGGCTTGACGATGTCGCGCACGTTGTCGACAAACCCTGGAGCGAGATTCGAAACATGTACTAATCCTTCGCTCCCGTTCTTCAGATCGACGAATGCACCGAAGTCCACGACACGTGTTACCTTCGTGGTCATCTTCGTGCCGACTTCGATTTCAGCAGTGAGGTCCTCAACCCAGCGCTTAGCCGCTTCTACGGACTCCATGTCCACGCTGGCCAACTTGACCGTGCCGTCATCCTCGATGTCGATCTGAGCCCCCGTCTCCTCGATGATCTTGCGTATCATCTTTCCGCCCGGTCCGATGACGAGCCCGATCTTCTCGCGTGGGATGGTGATCGTCTCCAATCGAGGTGCGTACATCGATAGTGTCTCTCGCGGTGCGGGAAGGACCTGTTCCATCTTGGCCAGTATCTCCAGGCGAGCTTGCCTGGCCTGTTGGAGAGCCTTTCGGAGGGTATCGCGTCCGATCCCGCCCACCTTGACGTCCAGTTGGAACCCGGTGATTCCGTCACGCGTACCGATCACCTTGAAGTCCATGTCTCCGTAATGGTCCTCGTCTCCGAGTATGTCGGTGAGGATGACTCGCCTTTGGGTGGACTCATCCTCGATCATTCCCATTGCGATCCCGGCAACGGGCTTCTTTATCGGTACACCAGCGTCCATCATGGCAAGTGATCCACTGCACACCGTTGCCATCGAGGAAGACCCATTTGATTCCAGGATCTCCGATACGATACGAATCACGTAAGGGAATTCTTCCTCGCTTGGGAGGATGGCACGTAACCCGCCTTCGGCGAGGTAGCCATGCCCAATTGAACGGCGGCTCGGCGAACCGACGCGTCTCACCTCGCCCACGGAGTAGGGAGGAAAATTGTAGTGGAGCATGAACCGCTTCGTGCCTTCCTTAAGCATCTGGTCGATGATTTGCTCGTCGCCGCGCGTTGCGCCTAGGGTGGCGATTCCCAGGCTCTGTGTTTCCCCACGGGTGAAGATTGCTGAACCGTGTGCGCGAGGGAGAACACCGACCTCACAGGTTATGTTTCTGATCTCATCCGGGCGACGGCCATCGATGCGGACACCTCGATCGAGGATCTGAGTACGCATATATGTTCGATAGAGGTCGTCGACCAGAGAGACAACCTCCTTCTGGAGTGCCGGTGCCTCATCGACTGCTATCTCATCTGTAACGATACTCTCCACAGCGTGATCGCGCAGGGAGTGGAGGAAGTCGGCGCGTTCTTTCTTGTTGCTAAGAGAGACCAAGGAAGAGAACTCAGGATTGATCAACGCAGCTATGCGCTCGCGGAGGGAAGTATTCTCCTGCGGTGCGGCAGGGAGTTCTTTCTTCGCTGGGTTCACCTGCATAATGAACCTCTCCTGCAGGCTGACGAGCTCCTGGATTGCCTCATGGGCGACGCCGATCGCGCTCACGACCTCTTCTTCGGAGAGTTCCTTCATCTGCCCTTCAACCATTGTCACTGTCTGCTTCGTGCCAGCGACGGTGATCTCCATATTCCCTTCTTCCTGAAGCTCGCTACCAGGGTTGACCACGAATTGCCCATCCTTGTATCCCACCTGCACTCCGGCAATCGGTCCATTAAACGGTGCCTCCGAGATCATGAGTGCTGCGGACGCTCCCAGGATGCTTAGCATGCTGGGTGAGCAATCTGGCTCTGCTGAAAGGACGGTCGCGATGATCTGTACCTCATCGCTGTATCCGTTCGGGAAGAGCGGCCGAATGGGCCGATCTATCATGCGTGCGGCAAGGATGGCAACGTCGCTTGGACGCCCCTCGCGCTTGAAGAATCCGCCAGGGATCTTCCCGCTGGCATAGAACCGCTCCTCATAGTCGACGCGAAGTGGAAAATAGTCGATGTCTTCTCTGCTTTCCTGCATACATACCGTTACCAAGACCCGCGTATCTCCATAGCTTGCCAGCACGGCTCCACTTGCCTGTTTGGCGAGCCGCCCGGTCTCTAGGGAGATCTGTTTACCATTAAGTTCTATACTTTCCTTGATTACCATCTCTTTGCTAGACTCCTCTGATTCCTAGACTCTGAATCAATTCCTTGTATGCCGCGAGGTCTTGCCGTTTCACGTATTTCATCAGCCGGCGGCGCTGGCCGACCATCTTTCGTAG
>JAGGXO010000102.1 GCA_021163015.1 Candidatus Bipolaricaulota bacterium | reverse complement strand
CTACGATGTGCAGCGGATCACGGACCCGGTGGAGATGCTCAGTCTTCAAGGAAACTTCGCTCGCAAGGGCGATGAGAGGATCATCCACTGCCACGCGACGATCGCTAAGCACGGTGCGGCCGCGTTCGGCGGACACGTGCTCAAGGCTACAGTACACAACACGGCGGAGATCTACGTTCGCAAGCTCTCTGGGATTGTTTTGGAGCGGAAGACGGAAGAGACGGGACTTGCGGGCCTGTATCCACGTTAGCTGAAGCGCGCCTCGCCACGAAGACCATTCAAGAAGGCTCGCCCGCTCGTGCGCGGACGGCCTTCACGCTGTATCTCCAGAACTTCGATCAGCTCGTCGCCCGTGCCCACAAGGAGGCGTCCTGTCTCCTGCAGGGCAACACTTCCTGGTTCGATCTCCCCGCAACCGATACTGCTGAGCGCCGCGCGGTGGATCTTCACCGTCTCGCTTTCCAGGTGAGTGAACGCCCCTGGCCACGGGTTCAGCCCGCGCACCAGGTTGTGAATATCGCGAGCACTCAGTGTCCAGTCGATCTGACCATCCGCGCGGGAGAGCTTTGGTGCCAGGGTTGCCTCTTCCTCACGCTGCGGCGTCGGACGTGCTGTCCCATCTTCGATCGATCGCAGCGTCTCCAGTATCGCCTCCGCCCCGAGCTCTGACAGGCGATCGTGTAGCTCTCCTGCGGTCTCATCCGGGCCGATTGGGCAGGTGCGTTGCACGAGGATCTCTCCGCTGTCCATTCCCTTCTCGATGAAGAAAGTAGTCACACCCGTCTCCGTCTCTCCGCGAATGATCGCCCAATTGATCGGGGCGGCGCCGCGATAGCGCGGCAGGATGGAGGCGTGGATGTTGATCGTCCCGTGCGGCGGAAGCGAGAAGACCTTGGTTCCAAGGAATTGCCCGTAGGAGGCGACGACGATCGCCTCCGGCTTGGCTTTCTTCAGTAGAGCAATCCCTTCTTCGCTGTTGATCCGCTCAGGTTGGGCGATGGGCAGGCCCAGATCGAGCGACGTGATCTTCACGGGCGGGGGCTTGAGCTCGCGCTTCCGCCCAGCTGGCCGATCGGGTTGGGTGATGACGAGTGCGATGTCATGTGCCTCTGCGAGGGCTCTGAGTGCGGGGCACGCGAAGGCCGACGTACCGAGGAAGACGATCCTCACTCGACCTTCTCCCTCTGCTTGCGATGGTACTCGGAGATGATACTCCGCTTCTTGGCCGGGCCGAGATGGTCGATGAAAAGGATGCCGTTCAGGTGATCGATCTCGTGCTGCATCGCCCGCGCCATCAACCCCTCCCCCTCGATGTCGAGTTCCTTCTCGTCAAGGGTAATCCCTCGTACGTGCGCGCGGACTTTTCGCGTAACTTCTGCATCCACTCCGGGAACGCTCAGACATCCTTCGATTGCCTCTTCTGATTCGGAGGATGTCTCGATGATCTCGGGGTTGACGAGGATGTGAAACTGACCATCGAGGTCGAGAACGATGATCCGCTTTGAGATACCGATCTGTGGCGCAGCGAGTCCGACACCGTTAGCGCGAATCATTGCTTCCACCATTTGCTCGGCTATCTTCTTTGTTTGTGCGTCGATATTTTCCAATGGGTCCGCCACACGTCGAAGGACGGAATCCCCATAGGTCTTGATCTCTGTTGCCATCTTCCTTGCCTCCGAGCGTCTGTGATTATATAGTAACCCTCGATATGCCACAACAAAACGGGGATTCCATCGATCTAATCAAGAAGGTCCTGTACTTGGAGAAGTCGCGCGGCTACAGAGACGATGCCGTCACCTGTGGACTTGAGGAGTTCATCAAACTGAACCTCCCCGCGGCCATGCAAGTGGTCTCTGGCTACAAGGGTGCTGACCACTTCGAACGACAGCGGGTCATCGAAAGGCTGGAAGATTCTCTCGATGGAGGAGAGCAGGGGATCTCTAGAGTGACCGATCCGGCGAGCCTCGCTCTTTCCGTCGATAGAGCAAGCGGTGTGGGCCCGAAGCGCGCGAAGCTACTGGAGAAATTAGGGATCAGGACGATCGAGGATCTTCTCACTTACCTTCCGCGCCGTTTGGAGGATCGGACCCGTTTCGTGCAGATCGGGGGACTTCACCGCGGAGAGACCGTCGCGGTGCGGGGGAATGTTGTCGGTGTCGATCAATCGCGCATCAGTGGGCGGACCACGATCGTGCGTGCCACTTTGAGCGATGGGACGGGGTTCCTCTACGCCACGTGGTTTAATCAGCCGTGGGTGGTAAATCAGATCCGGCGCGGCGAGCAGATTGACGTGTACGGAAAGATCGAGCAGCACTACGGGAAGCTCCAGATCACATCGCCGGTGTGGGAACCGGCGGGAGAGGGGATGGAGATAGGGCGGATTGTCCCGATCTATCCAGCAACAGAGGGGCTGAGCGATCGCTACCTACGAACACTGATCGCGCGCAATCTCAAGCTATACGGCGCGGCCTTTCCAAATGTGATCCCTGAACAGATCCGCAAGCGACACGATCTGTTGACCAGATCAGAAGCGATTCGTGCCCTTCATTTTCCTACTGACGAGAATTCGTTTGAGAAGGCCCGCCGCACCCTGGCCTTTGAGGAGCTTCTCTTGCTGCAGATCGGGATGGGTGGACAGACGCGCACCCTCCCCGGCCTGTCGCACGCGGGTGATGGAGCGCTCGTTGATACGTTCATCGCCCGCCTTCCGTTCCGTCTTACGAGTGCTCAGCAGAATGCGATGCGCGAGATCATGGCCGATCTAGGCGCGAGCCGGCGGATGATGCGCCTGCTACAGGGGGACGTGGGCTCGGGGAAGACGATCATCTCCTTGATCGCCGCCCTTGCCGCGATCGATGCGGGGT
>JAGGXO010000086.1 GCA_021163015.1 Candidatus Bipolaricaulota bacterium | reverse complement strand
GGAACGGAACAGACTTTAATGGGAACCAATTGGCGAATGGGGGTTATCTCTATAAGGCCTATGTGTATGAGCTCCAGAGTGGAGTGCCGTATCTATTCCGGCAGTCGAGCACCAAGACAATGTTCATTTTGCGACAAAAGTTGGCGGTCTCGTTTCTGAGATTCTAAGTATATAAAAATAGGGAATGGAAACTATTCTAAATGAAATATTTTCTTTCTCTAATGTAAGTGGAACTAGCTGCCGCTTGTAGTGTTTGTAGAGAAGGTGAAAAAAAGATCATCACCAAAAAACTGTTAGGAAAAACAAAGTACCTAGTGATAATAGGAAGTATTCTTGCTTTGTTCTTCCTGTTCGGCTGTATCGGGACGCCGCTATATTCTCCCACTGCCTGCTTTAAGGCTGCTCCTACTATAGGTTACGCTCCATTGACCGTCGCCTTCGACGCTTCTTGCTCCTCTGCTAATGGAATGAGCCTGCCTGCTGCAGGGCTGTTTAGCTATGTGTGGGACTTTGACGATGGCAATAGTAATGGGCCGACTACTGGCATGACGGTCAAGCACACCTTTGTCAACCCCGGGACCTATGAGGTGCAGGTCGGTCTTGTAGATACCAAAGGTGTGCCTGTGGCAGGGGTAACTAGGACTATTACGGTGTTGCCTGCGAAGTAGATGGGAAACTAAGTCATTTTAGACCGCAGCCTTCTCGTGGATAGGTGCGGATGCTGGGGTTCCCCGGAGCGTCTTTGTCCGCGACCTACCAGATCAGCGGGTATAGCCGAGCTGCTCTTTGGCCTCGCTTGAGAGCATGTCCGGGGTCCAGGGCGGATCCCATACCAGGCTGACCTCTACATCGGTATCAGGGAAAGACTCACGCAGTGCCTGTTCAGCGCTTCCGGCTAGCATCCCCGCCAACGGGCAGCCGGGGGTAGTCAGAGTCATGTCGACACTGATCTTCCCTTCTTCGATCTTGATGTTGTAGATGAGGCCCAGATCTACTATGTTGACCCCTAGCTCAGGATCAATCACACTCTCTAGGCTCGAACGGATATTGCTCTCAGTGATCTCCATCTTGCCCTCCTTTGTTCTCTCCTACAGGTTCAGCTTTGCTGCTTGCTCGCGCGCCCAACCATCGATATCGAGGATCCTTGCAAGGCTCAGATCCTCGTTTTCAACATCGGCTCGCCCCTCCCAACTATCGAAGATCTGTTGCAGTCCCTCTGCTATTTTCGTAAATCCGATCTCTCCACGCAGGAATCTCTTGACAAGTACCTCGTCGGCGGCATTCACGGCTGCTGTAGCAGTCCCTCCGCGCACCCCCGCAGCCACAACTGTGGCAAACGCAGGATACCGCACCATATCAAGAACCTCAAACGAAAGGTTCGACACCTCTTCAAGGGAAAGCCGCGGGAGGTTTGTGGCGACGCGTTCAGGATAGACCAACGAATACTGAATCGGGATGCGCATGTCCGACGCAGCAAGCTCGGCAATGATCGACCCATCAACATACTCGACCAACGAGTGGATAACGGACTGCGGATGAATGACTGGCTCGATCTTCTCATATGGAACATCAAACAGGTAATGGGCCTCGATCACCTCAAACGCCTTGTTGACCATCGTCGCCGAATCGATCGTTATCCGCGCTCCCATCGACCAATTTGGATGGTGCAATGCTTCGGCAGCGCTTACGTCTTCCAACTTATCGATCGGCGTATTCAGAAACGGCCCGCCGGAAGCCGTGATAATTATCCTCTCGATCTCTTCGTGCTTCCCCGCGTGCAGACTCTGAAGGATCGCGTTGTGTTCGCTGTCGATCGGGAGTATCGTTCCTTCCTTCTCGCGTAGTATCCTCGTCACCAACTCTCCGCCGATCACCATACTCTCTTTGTTGGCAAGGGCCAGTGTGCGTCCGCTGGAAAGAGCCGCGAGCGTCGGGGCAAGGCCAACTGCGCCGACAAGGGCATTCACGACCAGATCAACGTCAGGGTAGCAGGCTAGCTTCTCCAGGCCATCGCTTCCAGAGAGAACAGTTAGATCATCAAAGCGACCATGCAGGCTCTTCGCATCCTCTTCCTCAGCCACCGACACAACAAGTGGCAAGAAATGCTCAATCTGCTTGATGAGAAGATCGATATTCCTTCCGGCGGATAACCCAACTACCTCAAATTTGCATCCAGCAGTATTGAGGCGCTCAATCACATCGAGGGTTTGTGTCCCGATGGATCCAGTGGAGCCCAGGATAACGATGCGCCTATCTAGCACTATACTAGCCGACCGCTTCGGGGATCAATGACGCAAACAGTTCTTGGAGATCCTTGCCAGCGATGATCTCCTTCTCGAGAAGTGCGCTCGCCAGGCGATCGAGCATCGATCGGTTGTGGCTAAGGAGGTCTTTCGCCTTCTTGTACGAGTCGGTGATCAAGGAACGGATCTCACTATCGACCAGGGAGGATAGGTCCTCAGAATGCTCGTTGCTCTTCACTATCTCCTCCCCTAGGAAGACATCGACGTGTTCGCGCGCCAGGCTGATCGGGCCAAGCTTCTTGCTCATCCCGTACTCGACTACCATCCTCTTCGCAAGCTTCGTCGCCTGTTTCAGATCGTCGTAGGCACCGGTCGTGAGGTCATTGAACACTATTTCCTCGGCGGCGCGACCGCCGAACAGGGTAATCAGCTTATCGTTTAGCTCTTCCTCCGAGACGACATACTTCTCCTCCAGCGGGAGCTGTAGCGTGAACCCAAGCGAGCCGTCTCCACGAGGGATGATGGAAATCTTGTGGACCGGATCCGCCTTCGGAAGGAGACGACCGAGTAGAGCGTGTCCTGACTCATGATAAGCGATGCGCTCGCGTATCTCCTTGGAGAGTATGATTCCCTTGCGGCGCACACCGGCGATAACGCGATCTGCTGCCTCCTCAAAGTCCGACATCTCGACGAGGCTCTTGTTCTCTCTCGCAGCAAGGAGCGCCGCCTCGTTACACAGATTCTTCAGATCAGCACCGACAAATCCCGGCGTCTGGCGAGCAAGAACTGCGGGATCCACATCTGGCGATATGGTCTTCCCTCGCAGGTGCACCTTAATGATCTCCTCTCGCCCCTTCAACTCAGGACGCGGCACGGTGATCCGACGGTCGAAACGCCCGGGTCGGAGCAAAGCCGGGTCAAGAACGTCAGGGCGATTCGTCGCAGCGAGCATGATGATTCCCTTGTTCGGCTGGAAGCCGTCCATCTCCGCTAATAGCTGATTCAGCGTCTGCTCCCGTTCATCGTGCCCTCCACCAAGGCCTGCCCCCCGCTTTCGCCCGACAGCATCAATCTCATCGATGAAGATGATGCACGGCGCGCTCGCCTTTGCCTTCACGAACATATCTCGTACACGCGCCGCACCGACGCCGACGAACATCTCTACAAAATCAGAACCACTGATGAAGAAGAATGGAACGTGTGCCTCACCGGCGATCGCCTTGGCGAGGAGCGTCTTCCCCGTCCCCGGTGCACCGACGAGCAGTACACCCTTCGGAATCTCCGCTCCCAACCGGGCAAAGCGCTTCTGGTCTTTGAGGTAGTCGACGATCTCCTCAACCTCTTCCTTCACCTCGTCGATCCCAGCGACATCGCCAAAAGTCACCTTCGTTGTCTCCGGATGCACCAGCTTCGCCTTCGATTGGCCAAACTGCATCGCTCCGCCGCCCTGCGTCTTGCGCATGATGTAGATCCAGACAACCACCAACAGCCCGATCGGGAGGATGGACATCAGGACCGACAACAACCATCCACTATTCGATGGCGGCTCATATTTGATCTGCACATTGTTGTCACGCAAGAACGGCTCATACAGGCTCTTGTCATCCGGCAACTCAACGGTGAACCTACTGCCGTCGGTCATCACCCCGGTGCCCTGATTGTCCTTGATTGAGACCGCCGAGACCTGTCCATCTGCCACCATGCTACGGAAGAGGGAGTAATTGACCTCCTGCTGCGTCTTGTTTCCCCCAAACCATGACTGGAAGATGATTAGACCTATGATCACGATGACCGTGATCAGGGCAATATTCCTAAGATTTCGATTACGTAAGTCTTTCAATGGGTCTTTTTCCACAATCCACTCCTTGCTGACGCGCCATGAATTCTATCGCCCAATCTTCCACACTTCAAATACAGATCGTACCAGTGTTTCTGCATGCACGCACAAAGAACGGCTCACAGGCAGCCTAGCGGTGCAAGAACCGCCTCCAAAGCTGCACCTGCGGCATGTATCGTTCATTACCATGGAGGATGCGCCCGATATTCTCACGATGATTGAAGATGATGAACAGGGCAAGAGCACAGGTGATGGCAAGAAGGAGTGGATGATAGTAGGCCAAGGAGAAGCGATTTAGTAGGACTATGCTTATAGGGACGGATGTCACGGCAAGGAGCGAGGACAACGAGACCATTCCAGACAGGAACAAAGAAAGACCGAAAATTGCTATGGCAATCCCCACCGGAATCGGGGCGATCGCGATGAGCATTCCCGCTCCAGTGGCCACTCCTTTTCCGCCGCGAAAACCGGCGTACACCGGGAAAACGTGCCCGATGACAGCAGCCAGACCGCAGAGGATCGCGATGACGGGAGCGGTGAACGGAAGGTGCCCAAAGTGGGTCAACGGAACTAGCGTCGCTGCCGCCACTCCCTTCCCCGCATCGAGCACAAGAACAATCATTCCCGCCTTCCAGCCAAGAACGCGCCATGTGTTCGTCGCGCCAGCGTTGCCGCTTCCATGTTCCCTAACATCGATTCCTCGGGCAATCTTCCCGACGATGACAGAAGTGGGGATGGCTCCCAACAGGTACGAGATGACAAGAAGCAGCGCCAAGTTCATTATCGGTCCCTCCGAGGTCCATTGTATGTGCAATCATGACGCGATCAACTTATCACAGGCAACTTAATGCTCCCTGGTCGCGAATGGCAGATGAGATTAAAGCGGTCACTCATGCACATCAGCAATAACTGCGCTCTGCTAGGCACTAAGTGTTGAATGCTCGCGGAAGGAGGATGGTGAAGCGTGAACCTTGATCGACAGTGGAGGTTGCTCGAATTGAGCCTTGGAAACTAGTGATAATGCCTTTGGCAAGGGTAAGGCCAAGTCCGATCCCTGGATTCGGACGTCCATCGGGAAGGTATGAGGCGTGGTAAAATCGCTCGAAGATGTGGGGTAGCTCCTCGGGAGAGATCCCGCATCCCTGATCAACGACGTCGACTATTACGTTTCCCTCCGTGCCCCTAATCTGCACCAAGACGGGGGAAGAAGAGAACCTGATAGCATTGACAATCAAGTGCTCAATGGCGCGCGAGATCCATGCGTGCCCGCCCTCGACGAGCGCCTCCTCTTCCGCTATTTCGAGCACTATCCTGCGATCGTTCTCCCTCTCGACCCTCTCCACAATCTGGGCAACGATCTCTCCAATGGAGAAGACGTCGCAGTCCGAAAGTGGCGCATCTGCGGAAATCTCCTCCAAGTCAAGCAGCTCAGTGATCAGAGTCGACACGCGCGCGCTCTGTGCCATGACTTTGCGCAAGACTTGATCACATTTCATCGGACGGTCATCTCCCTCTGAACCAGAGAGGAGCAAGTCGATGTAGCCATGCATGATGGCAAGTGGCGTTTTCAATGAGTTAATAAGCGCTGTAAGCGTTTCCTGCTCGCTCTCTTTCATCTTCTTGATTTTGTCTTCTGCGAGTATGCGCGCAATCACAATTCCAGCATAATCACTGATTCCCTCAAGCAGATGGCGCGTGCGCGGTGGGAGCATGTTCTTGGAATGCGATGCTACAGTCAAGCAAGCAGCGGGTTTCCCATTGTGAAGAATCGGCAGAACGGACATGAAGGCAACATATGACATGCTCTCCTGCCCCGTGCGCACAAGGTGGAGAGGATGGCCAGCCCTGACATGTTGACTCATATGTGCATCCGGTTGGTAGTGCTCAATCAGCGGCAAGACGGTGTCGGGGACATTGACCTCAGCAATCAGATCCATCCCGCCCGACTCTTGATCCACAAGGTACCCTGCTCCCCAAGTGATCCCTTGGAAGCCAACAACAGTCTCTGCGCACAACTGCAACACCTCGCGCATGCCGTCCGCTACCATCATGCTATACCGAAGATGTTCGTCCTGTTGAAGGAACGCGGCCAAGTCCTCTCGCACCGAAAATGAGGAAGACAAGAGCTCCTCCTTGGATAGGCCGACTGCATCAGCAGCGATCGATTGCGCCAGTAACTGCTCAAGAAACGCGCCTTCAAACGGTTCCATTCTGCACTCCTTGTTCCCTCCATTCCAAGTCCGCCCTCGCGCTCAGTTCTATCACTCTTATACGTCGCTGGAAACAAGCCGTGTATAGCAGATATGTGAAAAAGGAAGCGGCGTGACCAAACCCACAGGGATCCGATCGCGCCATAGGTGTGCTGATTTCTGGTTGTCTTCCTAATCTGCAGTAACTGCTACTCCACGTGCGTGGAGCTGCTCAATCTGTTTGGCGACTACTGAATCGGGAGAGAGATCGAGAGGGTTACCGGTAACGTCGAGGGTGTCGCCCTTACTCATGCCAGGATTATCTACAAGCGGCTGAAGGTCTGTAATCTTGTTGTTGGAAAGGACGAGATCTCGTAAGTATGGAAACTCTTTCAGCATCGAAATGTCTGATACTTCGTTGTCTGCGACGTCAAGAATCCGCAGATATGTCGAATCAGCAAGTGGATTGAGAGACGCAATGTCGTTCCCGGCAAGAAACAGTTCTCTGCCATATGGGAGTGAGACAAGCTCTTTCACGTTGTTGCCCGTCAGGAAGACCTTCCACAACAGCGGACATCTGTTAATGGGAGAAAGGTCGGAGATATGGTTTCCGGCGAGGTCGAGGATTCTCAGGGTGCGTGTGTGTGTCAGGAAAGAGATGTCAGAGATATCGTCATCTTCCAGATAGAGCCAATACATGCCACGCAGGGCAGAGATTGGCGTGAAGTCAGCGATCTGTGCGTTGTTGATAGTGAGAATCTTCATGTCACGGCAGTATTCGATACCTGTCAGGTCCTTGATACCAAGCCCCGACAGATCGAGTTCCTTTATCCCCAAGAGATCGACACTTAGAATGGAACCCGTGGGACGATGGATCGCCTGCCTGATCGCCTGATTGAGATTCGGATCGGGAAAGGAGACCGTTTTCTCCAGAACACCCTGGCCGAGTAGTCCCCTGATGTCATCTTCAGTGAGGACTCCCTCGTAGATTCTGAGGTCATCGATTGTCCCCTGGAACGAGCGGTCGTAGTTCAAGTTGTAGTAGGGGGGGCCCCGGTTGGTGAAGGGGGGTTTCCACCGGTGGTGGTTTTGGGAGGGGGGGTTTTCGTTGGCTCAGG
>JAGGXO010000150.1 GCA_021163015.1 Candidatus Bipolaricaulota bacterium | reverse complement strand
TGATCACGCTTGCCACGGGAAGGATCTTTGCTGCTGCTGCTCCATTTGTCAGGCAACTACGCATACGAATTCCCCTCATCCTGTACAACGGAGCGGTAATCGCCGAGCCAACAGGGAGAATCATCTTCGAGCGTCGTCTTGATCGGCAAGTGGCCCATGATGCCCTGCTCCTCGCGGAGCAGTTCGACGTTCATCCACAGCTCTATCTTGACCCTTCCGAAGGATTCTTCTGCGTAGACAAAGCAACTGACCCAATCAAGAAATTCTCAAACAAAGATGGAATACCGGCCAAGAAAGTTGGGAATCTTGCTTCATACTTGAAAGAAACCCGCATCAATCCAGTGAAGCTCCTCATCATTGGGCCGCGCGAGGAGTTGATACGCCTTCGTAAACGCTATCAACGCGATCATCCTGAGCCGATATGCGTCCTCTCGGAGCAGAACTACTTGGAGATCCTTGCTCCTTCCGTATCGAAGGGAGATGGAATGCAACTACTGTGCAAGTTCCTTGATATGTCGCCTCAAGAAGTCGTTGCTTTTGGAGATAATCTGAACGATCGCGAGATGCTACAGCTCGCTGGAACTGGGATTGCGATGGCTAGTGCGCCCGAAGAGATGCGAAAGGAAGCGGATCTTGTAGTCGATGATATCGGCCTCTTCTTGGAGGGGTTCTCCGAATCGATTGCTCACAGGCAGGTTAAGATGGGACGTGACAGCGGCTAACACCGCGGGTGCCGTTGCTCCGTCAAAAACGGATCACACTTGAATGGTTCTCGCGACCCCCGTCGGGCGTATCAGTACGTGAGAAACGCCGTAGGCAGAAGAAGTATCTTGTCGGCTCGATCGAAGGAGACAATGCTCTCGTATAGCTGAATTGGCTACGACCACGTCTGTCGATCCACAGTGCATGAGGAAGTCGTACCGCATGATCGCTCGCTCTAGCTCGCTTCCCTGCACAAGATATGGATTCTGGGAAATCACGATAGTGTGACGTTGGCACTATTGACTCGTTTCGCTTTCTTCCTATAGGATGCATACATACCAAGCTGCCCTTACAGAACAGTGGTAGGTCCAGTGATCTCACAACATCAGTTGTCCTCTGGGCCCACCCACAGACGATGGCAGCAACAGGAGGTGGTTTGGATGGCAGGAAGGCGCGCGATCGTTATCGCCATCGTCATAGCTCTAATCGGACTGATGGCAATGGCGCAGAAAACTCCCATTGTTCCAATCACCCCGCTTACGCTTCAGCGGACGGCCCACTACTTGACGGGAAACATCGGCTCCAGTGAGGGAACAGCTACTACACAGAAAGGGAGGCAAGCGACGAGCCTCTTCGGTTCTATCGGTTTTCGCGTAGTGTCTCAGCAGAAGGGAGAACTCGGCATCGCTCTCTCTACATTGAACCTGGTTGGCAAAGGAGTGCCAACGGGAAACGGGGATTCGGGTGTCATCAGCATTTCACTTGCAGAGTCTGAATACGAACTGGCCTATCAACCGCGCACAGGTGAAGTTGACGGTGAGTTGGAAATGATATTGCATTACGAACTGATCGACCGCCTGAAAGGATACCGGAAGCAGGAATGCAAAGGTGAGTGCGACAAGTTCGATCCGTATACCGAAAGGATGTCCGGCAAACTGTCAGGAAGGTTCGAACAGCAGCTGCAACCAGCCGAAAAGGGGAACGTCACTTTTCAAGGGGAACTGACGCTCGAAGTGAGTTCGCGGGTGTTGGGGGCGCTGCCACGTCTGTATCTTGTCTTCCGTGTCGTCATCGCTTGGAGCCTTTTCGAGCCTGCGGAAGTACTTAAGATCCAGCCGGTGTTCATCGGAAGCGGACCCTCGGATCCGAGTGCCACCGGAACGGCGTTCACCACGCTGATGAATCACGCACATGACATGTGGAACCGCTGCGGGACCGTTCGCTGTATACGGTTTGCGGTGAACGCCCCAATCTATGTAAACAACAGCGCCTACCGAGTGCTTGATAACTCTGCTGAGGCGACGGCGTTACGGGCTGAAGTCAGCGTGGCCGACGCCGTGGAGGTGTTCGTGGTAGAACGGATGTCCACAAGCCTCGCCTGTTACTGGGGAGGAGGTGCAACCTTCTCTTCGGGAACCGCTTCAGCAAAGATCGTGAGTTGTGATCAGCAGATGGCCGTACCTTGTCCCTGCCCTGCGTCATGTACCGGATACTGTCCCTGTGGATCGTGCCTCTGTGGAGCGATCAATCCGTACCATCTTGCCCATGAGCTCGGTCATGCACTCGATCTCTACCACCCCTCTGACAGTCCGGCCAGCACGCCTACTTCGATCATGGAGCCGAGCGGGTTCTGCTGTGACAATCCAAACGCGCAAAGCGCTAAGAACTGTCGCAATGCCGGCAATCCTCTCATGTTCTGGGGATCATCAATATGCACCCGGAGCCCAGACATCATGGACTAGTGGTGAAGGCGCCCAGCCTTGTCTGGACCTGAGAGCCAATGAGGCAAGAGAGCGGCCGAACTACACAAGTCCGGCCGCATTACTCCACAGTATTGATCCGTCTTGCTATCCGACCTTCTCCGGCCGATCCGGGACGTCGTAGAGGATGTCGTCCAGTGGATGGCGGTACAATGGCTGCGCGAGCCGCTTCTGGTCGAAGTAATGACCCATCAGGCCGATGGACCGGCCAAGGACAAACAGGGCGTTGAACAGGCCGGCCTTGATCATCTCGTCGATCTCTTTATCAGAGAAGTCAAGCTCGTGCAGCAGGTCGACAAGCAGGACACCGATGCACCCATCAACATTCAGGATGAGGTTGTTCTTCTTCTGCGTTGTCACTGCCTCAACGGACAGGGCGTAGTCGAGAAGCTCAGTCTCTGCAAAGTGCTCCTTGGCGTAA
Source organism: Candidatus Bipolaricaulota bacterium (assembly GCA_021163015.1). Lineage (GTDB taxonomy): Bacteria > Bipolaricaulota > Bipolaricaulia > UBA7950 > UBA9294 > M55B144. The sequence continues at coordinate 156 of JAGGXO010000150.1, read as the reverse complement.
CCCTTCAGGATCTCCACGCGTTTGTCCGGGTTCTCCACCGTGTGCAGTTTGTGCCCGATCCCCTGCACGCGGACGTTCTTGCCCTTCATTGTTGCCACGAACTCGCGTGGATCGGGGTTGTTGCGCAGGCCATAAAAGAAAGCCCCCGCCGCGCAT
>JAGGXO010000035.1 GCA_021163015.1 Candidatus Bipolaricaulota bacterium | reverse complement strand
TGCAAAGTGTATCCTTTTCGACCTTGATCGAAACGTCTTGCTTCTTTGCACCAGGGAGCTCGGTCTCTATGATCAGGTTGTTGTCCTTCTCGTAGATATCGCTGCGCCCGAAACTCGGAGCCACATCGAGCCCAACATTACGAAAGTCCTTAAAGAAGTCATCGAACACCCTAGAGAGACCTGTCCCAAGGAGCAATGGTTCTGTCCATACACTTGGAAGTCTGTTTGCCATCGTGATTACCTCCCTATGTTTCGTTATTAGCAGTCAGCCTTCCTGACTGCCATTAGCAGTATAGCACACCGACTGCTAATTGTCAAGAGCCCAGCGACGTGCTATACTTTAAGCATGCTAAAGAAGATACTCGTGGGCGTGATCACTGCATACCAGCGGTTCATCTCGCCACTCTTTCCGCCACGCTGTCGTTTCTATCCTACGTGTTCACAGTACGGGAAGGAAGCAATCGTCAAGTATGGTGCTCTCAAGGGTGGCTATTTGGCTGTGCGCCGAGTGCTACGCTGTAATCAATTTCATCCAGGTGGCTTCGACCCAGTGCCATAGCTTGGAGTTAGCAGTTCATACAGACCCAGAGTCATAGAAGTACGTCGCTGTCACGTGTTTGTTGGAGGCGATCTGTGCATGGTTGGTACGCTCTACCTTGTCTCTACCCCCATCGGAAACCTCGCAGATATCACTCTGCGAGCAATAGAGACGCTGCGAACGGTCGACCAGATAGTAGCTGAAGACACGCGCAACACGCGGCGCATTCGCGAACGTTATGGCATAACAACTCCGTTTGCAACAAGTTACTATCAGGGTGTTGAAAAGGAGAGGATCGCTCCTCTGATATCGCTTCTTGAAGCTGGCAAGAGCCTTGCACTGGTCAGCGATGCCGGTACTCCACTCATCAGCGATCCTGGTTATCCCCTCGTTCGAGCGGCGCTGATGCGTGGCATTTCGGTCGTTCCAATACCTGGAGCAACAGCCCTGATCGCTGCCCTGGTTGGGTCGGGTCTGCCAACAGATCACTTCGCCTTCGATGGCGCTCTCCCCCGCAAACGCGGTGAGAGGCAGGCGTATCTACGAAGCATCGCATCAGAAACTCGCACGATCATCGTTCATTCCTCTCCTCACCGATTGTTTTCTGACCTAGAGGCAATCGATTCCCTTTTCCCTGGGCGCAGTATCGTCATTGCCCGTGAGCTGACAAAGGTTCATGAGGAGTTCCTCCGCGGCACCGCGCGCGAAGTCCTGGATCTTCTTCAAGCTCGCGGAAAGGCCAAGGGTGAGTGCATCCTTCTTATAGAAGGCACCAAGACACCGCTAGTGCAGGGCAATCAGAAGCTTGCCGAGGAGTTGTCCATCATTCTTAGAGAAGAAGAGATCTCCAGCAAGAGCGCCCTGCGCATCCTCATGCACGCAGCAAACGTGAAGCGGAACGCAGCCTATCGGCTGCTGCATAAAGATTAAGCCGCGTCTGTTCTTTGGGGCAAGCAGGGGGCAAGCGCTCAGAACCCAGCAGATGTACAGAACTTCTTGCATATATGATGAGGCCGAAGAGTAATACGGATCAAAGGACAAGGAGGAGCTTCCACTTCCGATCCTGCTGACACTGGCGAATTACTGCATCGATCTATCGGACCTCATGTTTCATGTCCTTCGCGCTGAATTCATCACTCTGCTGCACATCGAAGTAGCGGCTCATCAATACAAGGCAACGGATTATGTATACTTATCGGCGACCGAAGAGGCAGCATATGCTTCCGGCTTGATGCGGACGGCGAATCCGCTTCCGATGATCATTCCCACGACCTCATCGATCATCTCTTTTGTCGGACCATTCTCACCTATGTCTACATGTATCTCCAGGTTGAAGGGTAGAAGCGAGAAATCAGACAGCCCTTTGAGAAGGCGCTGCGCCAGCTCAAACGAGAGCCACGCCTCACGCCAGATCCGTTGCCTAAGGGAGAAGGTCTTCTTCTCTCTCTTCCGCGCCCAATAATAGCGTCCGCCCTTGCCTACCTTATGCACGACTATCGCGCTGACGTAGTCCACATGCGTTCCATTCACCGAGGAGTCTGTCCCCACAAGCAGCTCGTAGCGCGCCTTTGGGTCGGCGTGCATTCCTTCCACAATCGCCTGCACCATTGCATCAAATGACAGCCCCCCAGCATGGGGGTTGTAGAACATTTCGTTGACCATCGCAATATTATCCTACACCTTGACGAGAGCTGATGTCAAGCGATAGGAAGGAGTATCGTGAAACAGGCTCCTCCCTCCGACCGATTACTGGCCGTGATCTTACCCCCGTGTGCTTCCACCCATTGCTTGGCGATTGCAAGTCCGAGGCCGCTTCCACCAGCGGCGCGCGTGCGAGCTTCGTCCCCACGGTAGAAGCGCTCGAATATGTGCGGCAGTTCATCCTCAGGGATCCCCGGCCCCCGATCGAGAACGCGTAGCACAAGCATGTTCTCCCAAACCTCGATCTCGACACGAATCTCCATATCACTTGGCGTGTAGCGAAGCGCATTACTCAGCAGGTTTGCCAGTACTTGACGCATGCGCACCGAATCTATAGGCACAGCTGGAATATCGTCAGGAGCAGACACAGCGACCCGCAATCCGTTCTCCAGCGATGCGTTGACTGTCTCTACAACCTGATTCACCAGTGCAACAATGTCTGTCGGCTCCTTGGATAAGCGCAGCTCTCCAGATTCAGCTAGCGCAAGATCGCGCAGATCGTCAATCAGCCGGCCTAGGTGCAACGTCTCCTCGTAGATAGGGGCGATCGTCTCCGTCGCCGCAGGGTAGACACCATCAAGGATTGCCTCCAAGTTTCCTTGGATGATTGTCACCGGTGTGCGCAGCTCATGGGCAATGTCAGCGGTCATTGTCTTGCGAACCGTCTCCGATCGGCTGAGGTTGTCGATCATCCGGTTAAACGAGTCACCTAAGCGGCCGAACTCATCGCGCGCTCTGAGCATAACTCTGTACGACAGGTCTCCATGCGCGATGCGCTCAGTCGCGCGAGTGAGCAACCGCAACGGAGATAGTACCTGCGTTATCAGGACCACAGATAGAAGTAGAGCGACTCCCGAGGCAATTCCCCCTCCGACAAGCGCGGAACGTTTTGCCGAAAAGAGAAATTCCTCCTCAGCCGGTGGCAATGGTGAATTGCTGTTGTCAATGATCAAAGTCCCGATTTGCGTACTCCCCTCACGAATGGGGTACCCGGTGGCGACTTCGGCTTTGGATAGCTGGGTCCCTATCTTTTCTTGGTGAGTGGAGACAACGACGATTCGATTCTCGTCAGCTAATGAGAAATCTCCTCCGACAAGCGATGTGCGACGTACGATTAACTGCCCGTTCACTGCTATCGTATACTGAGTGAAGAGGAGCTTCTCAGCCCCGAACCAGTTACCTGTACGAAGACGATACTCAGCAAGGAGTCCACAGAGTTGATGCGCCGTCTGCTCACGCGCTTGCTCGTTGTAGGCAGCAAAGCGAGCAGTGATGGTCTGAGCAGTCATGAAGTAGACAAGTGCAACAGCAACAAGGATTACAACAACGAAAGAAAGCCCCAATTTCAGTGCAAACGGAAGTCGTCGATGAGACATGCTATTGTTCTCTTGTAAATCGATACCCAACCCCATGAACGGTAAGGATGTACTTCGGGCCCTTGGGATCCTTCTCTATCTTGTGTCGAAGATTCTTCACATGTGTGTCGATCGTGCGGGCAAAGGCGTCGTACGTATAACCCTGCACCTCACGCAGAAGCTGCAGCCTTGTGAATACCTGTCCGGGGTGACGCGCAAGATAGGCCAGTAGATCGAACTCCGTTGGCGTCAACTCGACAGACTCTCCGTCCACCAGTACTTCCCGCGACCTCAAATCGATCTCTAGTTTGCCACTCACAATGCGATCGCTTGCTCCCGTCTCGCCATCGATCCTACGCAGTACTGCGCGAACACGAGCAACCAGCTCACGTGGACTGAACGGTTTCACAACGTAGTCGTCAGCACCAAGCTCCAAGCCTACAACACGATCTGCCTCCGAAGCCTTTGCCGTTAGCATGATGATCGGCACTGTGGACGTGGCGCGAATCTTCTTTGTTACCTCGATCCCACTCAGTTTCGGGAGCATCAGATCCAGCACAATAAGATCCGGCCCTTTCTCGTTGAAGGCGCGCAGAGCCCCTTCGCCATCATAGGCAGTGTAAGTCTTAAATCCCTCTTGGTCGAGATAAGCCTTGACCGTGCGTACAATCATCTCTTCGTCGTCAACAATGAGGATACGTTTCATGACACACCATTATAGAGCAATTTCCCTCCTCCGTCGCCATGAGCCCGGAGCGGGCAGGATTCTTCTCCGATTGCTCCATTCCTTCCCGACCGCTCGGGCTCATGGCCGCCACCCTGTTAGAGGTGTTTCTTAGGTCTCTATGGCAACAGTTTAAGAAATAGGTGTGAAGAGGCTGTGAGGAAAGGATGAGTGACTTGTGCAGCAACACGATAGAGGATGTTGCTCTATTAGCAGCCAGCAACTATCATCACCACGATATGAAAAGACTCCTCATCGTTTCCACGGAAAGCCACGCTGGGAAGAGCTTACTAGCGCTTGCGCTTGGGCAGGCGATTAAGGACGCGAGAGAATCGATTACCTACATGAAACCAATCAGCTCATCGGTCTGCTATGCAACTGGAGAGCCGATCGACCGGGACGCGCAAGCCATTTCTTCCGTCCTGGAACTGGACGCCGATATCAAACAGATCGCCCCAATCACCCTGGAGACACCATTTCTGCAAGATGCAATAGAATCCGGTGATCACGGTTTTCGCCGCCGCATTCTTCGGTCATTTGGGGAAACTTCTGACAATTGCGACGTAGCAGTAATTGAAGGGAGGCAATACCTCGGACTCGGCGTGGCAACAGGGCTAAGCGACTTCGATATCGCAGAGATGCTCCAAGCGGATGTTGTGTTGCTCACCCGCTACGACAGCGAGGCAGCAATCGACCGCGTCCTGTGCGCACTGCGCCTCATTGGAGGCGAGTCCCGCGTGCTGGGGGTGATCCTCAATTACGTGTCTATGGAAACCCAACTGAACGGATTGACCGACGTCTTCTCACCATTCCTCGATGAGCGCGGTGCCGAAGTCCTGGGAATCGTCCCCTACGATCACTCACTCCACTCGGTATGCGTGGAAGAGATCGTCGAGAAGCTCGGCGGCCGCGTCGTGACAAGCGCTCCCCTCGATGGCGAAGTTCGCCACTTCAGGATCGGCGCTACCGGGGTCGAATCGGCACTGCGTCTCTTCCGGCGCACTCCCGACCTCGGGGTGATCACCGGAGGAGATCGCATCGAGATCCAGGAGGCTGCTCTCAAAGCCGCACGCTTGCGCTGTTTGATCTTGACAGGAAACCACCTGCCACAGAGGGCTATCGTTCGCAAGGCGAACGACCGAGGCATTCCGATAGTTGTTGTCGGCCAAGAGCCGATGGCCGCCGCTGCGGTCTGTGAGGGCCTCTTGAATCAGTCGCGCATTCGCCCGGGAGACCGCCTCGATCGTGCGATCAGCCTAATCCGTTCAAACGTCGATATTGATCGAATACTTGAGAAAGCGGCTGATACCTAACCAGGATCGATCACATATTCCGAAGTTATTTCTGCAACTCCGGCCAAGCTGTTCACTATTGGACAATACTTGGTGAGTGAAAGATCGATAGCCTTCTTCAGATTGGCCTCCGGGACGCTTCCTCGCACGCGGTAAACAATGTGAATTCCAGTGAAGATCGTTGGATAATCCGGCGCACGCCGGTCAATCACCTCAACACAAAAGTCCTTTGGTTCTGTCTTCATCTTTCGCAGGATTGAGATCACATCCATTCCTGTGCATCCTCCAAGGGCACAAAGCATTACCTCAACCGGGCGCGCGGCGCTATCGTTGCCGCCCACCTTCTCTGATGAATCCATCAAGACAGCATGGCCGCTGGTGCTGCGCGCGACGAATTGCATTCCTTCCACGAACTTAACGACTGTTGATGCCATCGTTCCTCCAGACATTTAAGTATTTAAATACTTGACAAGCGACATCCGATCGCTTATCATTCCAAACCGATGATTAAGGAGTTTATCCATGACAGATACTAACATACAAGACTGGCTCGAAGTCTTCGCAGCGCTGGCCAGCGATGCCAGGCTTGAGATCGTGCGTATGATTTCTAAGCAACAGATGACGTGTCAAGACATCATTGACCAGCTAGAACTTAGCCAACCAGCTATCTCTTACCATCTCGCGAAGCTAGAGCGAGCAGGAATACTTACAAAGAAGAAGTTCGGGTCACGAAACTGCTATTGGTTAAATGAACGCCTTGAGAAACTCGTCGAGATGATTAATGAGGAGGACAGATAATGTCACACGAGATTACAATCTACACTACACCCAGTTGCTCCTGGTGCCAGGCAACGAAGGAATACCTACACGCAAGGGAGATCGACTTCGAGGAAGTAGACGTTTCTGAGGATATGCGCAGAGCAATGGAGATGGTGGAGAAGAGCGGACAACAAGGGGTTCCGGTTCTTGATATCGATGGAGAGATTATCGTTGGATTTGACCGGTCGCGGATAGACGCACTGTTAGGACTAAACTAGGAGGAAGAAATGGCATTATTGTCAGAGGATGATCGGAAGTATCTGCAGGGCGAGTTCGGCAAGATGAGCGAGCCAATCAAGCTGATGCTGTTTTCCAAGGAAGATGGCTGTGCGAGCTGCTCTGATACGTTGCAGCTTCTAGAAGAAACCGCCAGCCTATC